>CAMLIU010000073.1 GCA_946479995.1 uncultured Gemmatimonadota bacterium
ATGGCCAGAACATGCAGCCTACGTCGCGCGAGCGCGAGGCGTTGAGGCCGCGTTTAGTTTTCCCAACCCTCGGCAGGGCTCCTCACGGCGTACGGCTCCCCGTCGAATGGGAACGCAGATCAGCGCAGATCCTTGACGGCCTGATCCAACGCAGATCTTTCCGTGTGGCGGAAGGCTCCTCGCACCAAGCAGCCTCCCGAGGCCGTTCCAACACATTCAAGAAGCTTTGGGGGTGTAGGGGACAAATTCGGTGCGCCGGAGCCTGCTCGAGGTTTGAATCTGCGGTTGATCAGGCTGTTGAAGGATCTGAGCAGATCTGCGTTCCCCCTGACGGGGAGCCTTCACTGTGAGGAGCCCTGCCGCAGGTGGGCTACCGAAGACTCGGAGCTATGAGGAGAGAGGAGCCCTGCCGCCGGCGCGCCCACTCGACACGGAGCCGTACAACGCAAGGAGCCCTGCCGCAGGCGCATCACCTCGACACGGAGCTGAAGCAGAGCGGGAAGCCCCGCCGGCATCGCTGACCACGCGAAGATGGAATGCAGGCGACACTCCCTACCATTGCCCCGTGACTGAAGCGGGGAGGCAGCGGCCGCTTACGCCTTGACGCGTGCTCCCGTCGCGATTCCCGCTCCTGGCGGCGCGTGCACCGCATCGTCATCACGGAAGTACTGCACGAGCTGGAGGAACATCTCCGACTGGCTCGCCAGCTCCTCCGCGGTCGCCGCGAGGTCCTGCGCCGCGGCCGCGTTGTGCTGTGTCGCCTCCGCCACCTCGGCCATCGAGGCATTCACTGCCGTCAACCCCTCGGCCTGGGTGCCCGCCGAGGCCACGACCTGCGCGATGAGCGTCGTCGTCTGCCGGATGGACGGCACGAGCTCGCCCAGCACCTGCCCCGACGACGCGACGATCGTCTCGCTCGACGCCATCAGGGCGCGGATCTCCTTCGCCGCCGCCTCGCAGCGGCCGGCGAGGGCCCGGATCTCGTCGGCAACGACGCCGAAGCCGCGTCCCGCCTCGCCGGCCCTCGCCGCCTCGATGGAGGCATTCAGTGCCAGCAGGTTGGTCTGCCGCGCGATGTCGCCGACGATCGCCACCTTCTCCGTGATCGTCTGCATCGTGAGCACCGCATCGTGCAGCGTGCGTCCGCTGGACTCGGCATTCGCCACGCCGCGCCGCGAGAGCTCTTCCATCTCCCGATTGCTGCGTACGCTCGCCGCGACGGCGTCACTGATCTGCCCGAGCTTGCCCGTGGTGCCGGCCACCGCGGTCGCCTCCACGCTCGTGCTCTCGGAGAGTCGCTGCGCCGAGTCGGTGATCTCGGCGACGGCACCCGTCATCGCTTCCGCACCCGAGCGGATCTCGCGAATCACGCGCGTCAGGGTGTCGAGCATGGCCACGAAGGCGTGGCCGAAGCTGTCCCGCGGCGATCGCGGCGCCACGCGCACGGTGAGGTTGCCGTTCGAGAGCTCGGCCGCCACGGCGCCCATCTCGGAGAGGTACGACGTCATGCGCACGAACGCGTGGCCGAGCACGTCCTGCTCCGATCGCGGCCGCACGCGGGCGCCGAGGTCGCCGTCGGCGATGGCGCTGGCCACCGCCGCCATCTCGCGACGATACGCCACGAGGTGCTGCATGGAGATGAGCAGCTTCCCCACTTCGTCGTCGCCCGGCTCGGGGATCGCGACGTTCACGTCGCCGAGCGCGAGCTGATCCGCCACGCGGACGGCGTCCTCGAGTGGGCCGGTAAGCGACTGCGTGATGTAGATGGCGAGGGCGCCGAGCAGGCCGATGCAGACGAGCGTGACGAGGGCGGTGAGCAACCAGGTCGCCCGCTGGAGCATGCGCGCGCGCTCGAAGGCCGCGTCCACGCGACGTCGCTGCGCGGCGAGGCCAGCTGCGTGACCGCCCGCCGCCGACGCCGCGACCGTGCTGCCATTCGCTGCGACCGAAGGGGCCGACGCGACGGAATCGGCAATGAGCGCCGTGAGTGCGGGATAGTCCACGCGCTCGATGCGCGACAGGCGCCGCTCGTTGGCGAAGCCGAATGCCACCGTGAGCAGCAGGATCAGCACGAGCGCCGACGCCGCCACCACCGGCAGCAGCCGGATCTTCTGATGCACGCTGGCGCCGCGGGTGAGGCGGCGCAGCGTGTTCGAGTCAGCGATCAAGCGCGCACGGGCGCCCGCTGCGGCGCGAACCAGAGCGCCCAGAAGCCGCAACCAGCCAGCACGACCGCCAGCACCAGGTGCAGCACCACGTCATAGCCGCCGATGGGGACCATGCCGAGCAGGCTGTCGGTGAAGAGCCCGAGCACGCCGAGCAGCAGGTAGGCTACACCGCTGCCGAGCGCGAAGACGACTGACGACTTCTCCGCGCGGCCGGCAATCAGCCCCCACACGCCGAACGCGCCGTGCACGAGGTTGTGGAGCATGTTCACGGGGAACAGCCCGAGGAGCAGGACGGACGCACCGCCCATCTTCATGCCGGGCATGCCGCCCGCGACGAGCCCGAGCACGGACACGACGATGAAGACCACGCCGGAGATGGTTGCTACGCGCTGGATGAATCGCATGATCGCCCCTGCACGCTGCACCGCGTGCCTGAAGGAGGGTTCCATGAAGGACGTGCGAGAACGGGCGCAAAGGCGCGCCGTCAGCCATCCAGACTCGCAGCGCCGGGCAGAGGCAACGGCCAGGAGGCTCGTGGCCGCCCTGGCTGATCAGGCGGGGTGCGACTCCGTGCGATCGCAGTGTGCGGTGAGGCACTGCCGGAGCCACTCGCGGGCGGCATCCACCTCCCCCTTCGTGATACCGTGCCCCCCCGTCGTCCAGTGCAGGGTGACGTCCGCCCCCGCAACGCGCAGCACCTCGGCCAGGCGCTCGGCCTGCTCCGCGGGCGCGATCGGATCCGATCGCCCTGCGCCGATGAAGACTGCGGTGCCGTGCAGGTCGAGCAGGGTCTCGGGTTCGAAGGGGAGCATGGGGCTCAGCAGGATCGCCCCGCGCAGCACGCCTGGGGTTCTGAGGAGGAGGCTCGCCGCGATGTTCGCGCCGTTCGAGAAGCCCACGGCCACGATGCCGTCGGCCGCGAGCTCGTAGTTCGTCACTGCAGCGCTGACGAAGCGCGCCAGCTCGTGGGTGCGATGCAGCAGGTCTTCCTGATCGAATACGCCTTCGGCCAGTCGGCGGAAGAATCGCGGGGCACCACGCTCGAGCACCTTGCCGCGCGGACTGAGCATCCCCGCGCCGGGGAGCAGCGCACGGCCGAGGGGGAGGAGATCCTGCTCGTCGCCGCCCGTGCCATGGAGCAGGAGCAGCGTGGTTCCTCCGGCGAGCTCCGCGTCGGTACTGGGCGGGACGTAATGATGAACGAAGCCAAGTGCATCGCCGCTCACGTCTTCCGGACCGGTCACCTCGGCAAAGGCGCTGACTGCGGCATGACTCACGGGCAGGTGGATGCGCGGCAGCACCGCCTCGATCTCGGCGCGTTGCGGCTCGTACTGGGCGGGGAGCATCAGGCGCTCGCCCAGCTGCCCCACGGGTTCGTCGATGGCGAACCCCGGTGCCACGGTCGCCAGCTCGAGCAGCACGTGCCCCGGCTCGCGGAAGTAGACGGAGTGAAAGTAGTTGCGGTCGATGACGGCCGTGGGCGAGAGCCGGGCTTCGATCACCCGCTCGCGCAGCGCGAGCTCGCTGCGGTCGTCTTCCACCGCGAAGGCCACGTGGTGGACCGTGCCCGCTCCACCGGCGCCGACGCCGAAGCCGCCGACGGCGCGCACGTCCACGATGGTGCCGGGCAGGCCGTCGCCGACGGCGAAGCGGTGCGTCGTGCCCTCCTCACGCACGGGCCGGAAGCCGAGCACGTCCACGAGCACGCGCTCCGTCCCTTCCGGCTTGTCGATCCACATCGTCACGCCGTGAATGCCGTGGATGGCGTTCTCCGTGGCGATGCCGGACGCACCGCCCCACGCGGGACGCGCCTCCGCTCCGGGGGTCGCCACCAGCTCGAGCATCAATCCGTCGTGGTCGCGGAAGGGGATCACCTGTTCCGCATGTGGTCCGTTGCCCCGCTTCACGGGCTGCTGGTAGCTCACGCCGTGTCGCAGCAAACGCTCCACCCAGAATCCAACGGCAGATGGAAGGATGGCGAAGGAGGTGACGGCCACCTGCCCCGCGCCGGCGCGCCCCTGGCGGGCGCCGGGCCAGGGAAAGAAGGTCAGGATGCTCCCCGGCGTGCCGACTTCGTCACCGAAGTAGAAGTGATAGGTCTGCGGGTCGTCGAAGTTGACGGTGCGCTTGACGAGGCGCAGTCCGAGCACACCGGCATAGAAGTCGAGATTCCGCTGCGGATCGCTCGCAATGGCGGTGACGTGGTGCAGGCCGAGGATGGGGGTCATGCCCGGCTCGCGGCGGAGCGAAGCGCGTCGAGGAAATCGTTCACGTTCGTCCAGTTGCCGTCGTAGCGCACGCCATTGATGAAGAACGACGGCGTGCCGTTCACGCCGCTGCGGACGCCGCTCCGGAAGTCCTCACGAACGCGGTCCTCGTATGCACCTTCCTCGATGTCACGCGCCAGCTGACCGGCATCCAGTCCCAGCTCCTCGCCGTATGCGACGAGCGCAGCGTCGTCGAGCTCGTCCTGATGCTCGAAGAGCGTGTCGTGCATCTCCCAATAGCTCCCCTGCGCTGCCGCCGACTCCGCCGCTTCCGCGGCGTGCTCGGCATGAGGGTGCATGTCGACGAGTGGAAAGTTCCGGAACACGAAGCGGAGCTCGTCGCCCAGCGCGTCCTGGATCGACTTGACGATCGGATAGGCCCTCCCGCAGTACGGGCACTCGAAGTCGCCGTACTCGACGAGCGTGACGGGAGCGGTCTCCGGACCGGTGACGTGGTCGCGTTCCTCGTTCACCGGGGTCGTGAGCGACGCGCCGCTCATGCGCGGGCCTCGTTCGCCGGCTCGCGACCGTCCGTCGCGGGCTTCCGCTGGTCGGCGGAGCTCGACGCGGCGCCGTCGCCCTTCCCCTGAAGCGACTCGAGGGCGCGGAGCACGCCGTCGGCGCCGGGATTGACGCCGATCGGCGACAGATAGCTCCAGGCGATCGTCCCGCGCGCGTCGACGACGAACAGCGCACGCTCGCTCGTCCCCTCCTTCTCGCGGTACGCGCCGTAGAGCTGCGACACGGCGCCCTTGGGCTCGAAGTCGGCGAGCAGGGGGAAGTGCAGGTTGCGCTCGCGAGCGAAGGCGGCGTGACACCAGACGCCGTCCACCGAGATGCCGAGCATCGCCGCCCCCAGCTCCTGGAGGTCGGGAAGGACGGCATTGAACAGAGCCATCTCGTCACCGCAGACCGGGCTCCAGTCGGCGGGATAGAAGGCGAGCACCACCGGCCGGCCTCGCAGCTCGGACAGCGCAAGCTTCTGGTCGGGCGTGCTGTTCAGGGTGAAGTCAGGAGCCGGCGTTCCGGCCGCGAGAATTGCCGCGCGTTCCTGCTGCTGGGTGGAACCGGACGCCATGGGTGAACTCCATTGGTGAAGAGGTGAATGCTCGTCGTCGCCTACGATCCGCTGCCGGGGGTGACGGGGACGAAATTGATGTACGGCGTGGTGGGCGTGCCACCTGGCGGCACGGCGCGCGGCGCTGGCTTGCCAGCTGGGCCGAGGCTGTGGATGTAGCGATACATGACGCGAAGGTCGTGGTCGCTCATCTGCCCCGTATTCATCCACGGCATCGGCGGGCGACCATGTCCGCCATCGGCCGTGGTGAGGATCTGCACCCAGCGATCTTCGGTGGCGCGCTGCGCCACGGTGCGCAGGTTCGCGGGATAGCTCGTCCCCCACGGACCCCTGTAACCCACCTGGCTCCCGGTGAGCTGCTCTGCCGGCGGCGTCCTGCCATTGGACTCGGCCCACCCCGGCGTGTGGCAGTCGTTGCATCCGCCGACGATCGTGAGGTACTGGCCGGCGGCGGAATCGGTGGTGGCGAGCAGGCGCGGCGTCGCCGACGTCGCGACGCTGGCGGTGGACCCGGCACCTCCCTGCACCGTGTTGGTGGAGCTGGCCATGCACGCGGCGAAGAACGCCGCTGCACCCAGCGCGCTCAGCGCGCGCGGCGCGAAGCGAGCTGCGAGGAGGGTACGCGCACCGGACGATGCCGCAGCGTCGGGGCGGCGGGAGGTGGGGAGTGATCGGGGCCCTGTCATTCTGTTGTCTCCCGCTCCGAGGATTGCGCCCGCCGTGGCGGGGTGCCACGGGGGTACCGGCAGCGTGGCCGTGCATCTTCCGAACCAGCATCGGCCGAGTTCGACGACCTGCGCGCTACGCGGCCAGCGGCGAAATCCTGATTCCGCGTTCGAGCGTCTGCTTCACCGGGCAGCGGTCGGCGATCTCGAGCAACCGTACCCGTTGCTCCTCGGAGAGCGGGCCGACGAGCTCCACTCGGCGCTCGACGACGCCCATGCCGACCGGCTTGCTCGCACACTGCTCGCAATCCACCTCATGCGAGTGCGCCTGGCGCAGCCAGACCACCGCAGCCTCGAGTGGCCAGCCCTTCCGATCGGCGTACATGCGCAGCGTCATCGCGGTGCAGCCGGCCAGCGAGGCGAGCAGGAGCTCGTACGGAGTAGGCCCCGCATCGGTCCCTCCGAGCGGCCGCGGTTCGTCCACCGCGAGGTGGTGCTTGCGCGAGGTGACCTCGACGCGGAAGCCGGACGCACCGATGCGCGCCCGCACCCACTCGTTGGCGTCGGTCGGGGAGGCGAGCGGAACCGTCATCGACTGATGTCTCCTGGTGGGCGGAATGGCGTGCGGACCACCCGCACGAGGGCCCCTTCCTTCCGCGAGCCGCGACAACATGCGGGCGCCGGCCCCGGGCTTGCTAGTACTCCCCGCACGGAAACCAGACTCGAGGAGGAGACATGACGAAGAATGTATTGCGGAGCGCGGTGATCGCGCTCGCGCTCGCCAGCGGGGCCTGCGCGGTGAAGAGCAAGTCCACCGACATCAGTCCCAGCATCTCGCGGAACCCCACCTGCGAGAACGCAGTGGAGGTGTACAACAGCCGCGCGGACGTGCCGAGCAGCTACTACGAGCTGGCGTGGATCCAGGCCGAGGGCAACTCGGTGTGGACGACGGATGCGCAGCTGCGCAGCGAGATGCGCAAGCGCGCCGCACAGGCAGGTGCGAACGGCATCATCGTGAACGACGTCTCGCAGAACAAGACGGGCGTCAACGTGCTCGGCGAGGCCATCGGCGCCAAGACGGCGACGGCGCGCGC
>CAMLIU010000074.1 GCA_946479995.1 uncultured Gemmatimonadota bacterium
GCGTCTTGAAGCCGTCCATCGCGATCGCCGAAAAGTGGACGAACACGTCCTCGCCTCCTTCCTGCTCGATGAAGCCGTAGCCCTTGGCGTCATTGAACCACTTCACTTTCCCTCTGGCCATTGCGAGCTGCCTCCAACGGAGTGAATCGACCTGCACTGCGGTGCCGGGCGCGCCGTCCGGTGCGCGGCGCCTATATAGGAGCGCCTTGCGCATTTGTCAAGCAAGCGGCCGGACTTGCTTGCCACCCCGTACCGGCACGCGTTAGGTTCGCCCCGTGCCGAAAGAGATGCTGGTCGGACAGACCCTCGCGGGCTACATCATCCGCAGTGAGATCGGGGAAGGGGGGACGTCGTCCGTCTTCCGCGCCGAACATCCGACCCATGGGGTCGTGGCGGTGAAGGTGCTGCGCGAGAAGCTTCGCCAGGACAAGACGGCCGTCGCGCGCTTCGTGCGCGAGGCACGCTACGGGGAGCGGGTCCGGCATCCCAACGTGGTGCAGACGCTCGAGGTGGGAGAAGCGCGCCCGGGCATGCACTTCCTCGCCATCGAGTGGGCGGCCGGCGAGCTGCTCGAGAAGTACGTGAAGGCGCATGCGCCACTGCCGCCGGACGAGGTCATCACGATCGTCTCGCAGATCGCCGCCGCGGTGCAGGCGGCGCACGCCGTGGGCATCGTGCACCGCGACCTCAAGCCGGACAACGTGATGTACGACCCGTCGAGCCGGCAGGTGAAGCTGCTCGACTTCGGCATCGCCACCGACACCGACATCGCACCCGAGGAGCGGCTCACCCGCGCCGGCTTCTTCGTCGGCACGCTCATGTACGTCGCGCCCGAGGCGCTGTCGGGGGAGCTGGTGTCGCCGGCCGCGGACCAGTACAGCCTGGCAACGATCGCCTATCTCATGCTCACCGGGTGTCTCCCCTTCACGGCGAAGACACCGCGCGAGATGTTCTCGCAGCTGCTCTCGCAGCCGCCCATCCCGCTCAACGAAGCGCGGCCCGGCCTCCGCTTCGCGGCCGGGGTGGAGCAGGTGATCATGCGGGGCCTGAGCAAGGATCCGCGCCAGCGCTTTCCCGATACGGTCGCCTTCGCCGACGCCCTGCGCAACGCGCTCGAGCACCCGGAGTCGACACAGGCGCCCGGGCTCCTGTCACGCGTCAAGTCGATCTTCAAGCGCTGAACGCGCCGCACCCGCGCGCGACACTCATCCGGTCGCGGTGTCCACGGCCGGCGTGCCAACCGTCGGCGTCCCGCCGGAGGGGCTGCGCTCGCGATTGAGGTCAGCCGGGTTCACCGGGAGCCACACGGTGAACGTCGAGCCACGCCCCACTTCGCTTTCCACGCTCACGTCACCGCCGAGGAGCCGCGCGAGCCGCCGCGAGATGGCGAGACCGAGGCCAGTGCCGCGCTGCATCGAGTCACCCCGCGGCCCCGCATTCACCTGCTCGAACTCGTCGAAAATCCGCTCCAGGTCGGACGGTGCGATACCGACCCCGCTGTCGACGACCTGCAGCACGACCCACGTCCCGCTCCGCGGCGCGCGCGCGAGCAGGCTCCGCGCACCCGGATCGTCGGCGCCGATGACGGACGACCGGGTCGGCGTCAGATGGGCATTGCTGCCCGGCGGACCGCCGAGCAGGCGGGCACGCACGCTCACCGTTCCCGACGGTGTGTACTTCACGGCATTGCCGATGAGGTTGATGAGGATCTGCCGCAGGTGAGTGGGGTCGGTCCGCACGCGCGGAAGCGACGCGCCGACGGTGATCGAGAAGGCGAGTCCCTTCTCGCTCACCAGCGACTCGAGCTCGCTCGCCACGTTGAGCACGAAGGGGCGCAGCACGATCGTTTCCGGGTGCACTTCCAGCCGGCCCGCCGCGATCTTGGCGATGTCGAGCACCTGGTCCACCAGGTGCCGCAGGTGCGTCGCTGACGCGGCGATACGGTCCACCGGCGGGATCTGCCGCGGGGACAGGTCGCCGTAGAACCCGTCGCGCAGCAGTTCCACGAAGCCGACGATGGCGTTGAGCGGGGTGCGCAGCTCGTGCGACACGTTGGCGAGGAATTCACTCTTCGCCTGGTTCGCGCGCTTCACGTCGCTGTAGAGCCGCTCCAGCTCCATGGAGCGCCCCGCCACCTGCAGCGCGCGCTGCTGCTCGCGGAACAACCCGATTGCCAGCAGCAGCACGCCAAGCCCCCCGAAGACCCACAGTCCCCACCGGAGCGCCGGCGAGGTGAGTGCATGCGACGCCACGACGCGCCAGGTGCCGCCATCCGGCAGACGCACGATCGGTGAGCCGCCGGCACCCATGTGTGTCGGCCCGGATTCCGCCGAGCCGAGCTGCACCAGGGTATCACGCCCCGAGAGCACCAGCAGCGAGCGGCGCGTCGCCGGCTGCACGCGACCGAGCAGCGAGCGCAGCGAATCCGCATCCACCACGATGCCGACCGCACCGATGGCGACGCCGGCCGGTGAGCGAAGCTCGCGCGTGAAGGAGATCAGTCGGCCGGCCGCGCTGTCGCGGCGCACGGCGACGGTGGTCGTGCCAGCCGCAGCGCGGCGGCGGCGGACGCGCTCGACCACCGCGGCTGCCAGGCGATCGTCGGGCGGCGCGCCGTGCCCGCCAGCGTGCAGCTGGATCCGCCCCGCGCTGTCGACGAGCCACATGCCGCGCACTGCGGGAGAGGCGGCAACGAGCGAATCTACCGCCGCTCGAACGATGGCGCTGTCGCCGGGAGGTTCCAGTTCGGCGATCTCGGCGATACGATCCAGCAGCACGGTATGCGCCGACACGAAGGCTTCAGCCAGCAATGCGGCCGAGCTCGCGTCCGTCCGTGCCCGCTCTCCTGTCGCACCTGATTGCGCCCGGTCGAGCAGCAGCAGCGCCGCCAGCACCACCAGAAAGACCGCCCCGACGAAGCGTGACAGCAGGCCAAGGCCTACACGCTCGCCCTCGCCGGGGCCAATGAACTGTCCGTCCCTGTTCGTTCCGTTACCGTCTGCCACTCGCATGCCCGATCACGACCGTCTGCTCACGCTGCTCGCCGAACGTTCCGCGCGGCGCGGAAACTTCACGCTCGCATCTGGGCGACAGTCCACCTTATACATCGACGCACGGCTCACCACAATGAGTCCCGATGGCCTCGCGCTCATCGGCCCACTCGGCGTGTCGGCGCTTAACGCCGCCGGCTGGAAGGTGGACGCCGTGGGTGGACTCACTCTCGGTGCCGACCCGGTGAGCTATGCGATCGCCTACGCGAGTGCGCTCGCCGGCACGCCGATCCGCGCCTTTACCGTGCGCAAGGAAGCCAAGGCGCACGGCACCGGTCGCCTGATCGAGGGTCCGTTCCGCGAAGGCGATCGCGTCGCGGTGGTGGAGGACGTCATCACCACCGGCGGGTCCGCGCTGCGCGCCGTGCAGGCGGTACGCGACGCCGGCGGTCAGGTGGCCGGCGTCCTCGCCCTCGTGGACCGCGAGGAAGGAGGACGGGAAGCGCTAGAAGGAGCCGGCCTGCCGGTCATCGCGCTCGCGCGCGCGCGCGACATCGTCGCGCGGCTCGCCGCCACCACGGGCGGTTGACGCCGGCTCGGAGGCGCGAAGGTCCGGCGTCGGCAGCAGGCACGCCGCCGAGTCGCTGAGTCGCTCGACGATCAGCTGGTCGAGCAGCGCGACGTTTCGCTCGATCATCGCCGGAAAGCGGGGACTTCGCCGCGCCTCTTCGGGCACCGATTCGTCCGCCATGAGCGACAACGCACTGCGGATCGTTCCCACCGGATTGCGCAGGTCGTGACGCAGGCGGCGAAACCGCTCCCGCAGCACGTGGTCGCCCGCCTCGAGGAAGCCGCGCGTCGCGTCCGCCCCGAACCGCTCCGCTGCGTCCTGAAGCTCGCGACAGACGCGCACTGCCTCCCGCGGCACGACACGCTCTCCACCGCCGACAACCACGTCCTCCACCACATCAAGGCAGGAGGTCGTGAGCCGCTGCACCGCCCGAAGGAGCGCCGGCAGCGTGACTCCCTGGGCGAAGGCCGAGGCCCCGAGGGCGAACCCGCGGGCCGCTGCATCCCGACGAGCATCCTCGGGCGCAAGAAGCGTAGCGGCGAGCACGCGCACCAGGCCGGACGCGGACTCGCGTGGGGCCGGGTCTGGTGACGTCCGTGCGTCCTCGACTGTCGATATGGTTGCGTCCGACCACAGCGCGCGTGCGTCCTCCCACCAGCGTGCAGCGATGTCGTCGGCACGCTGCTCCAGCACCGCTGTCACCTCGATCCGCAGCGCGGAGCTCCCGGCATGTTCGGGCGACCGGCGTGCCGGAGCAGGCGACGGCGGCACGAAGGGCAGCGAGACTTCACGTTCGATGGTCACGGCGCCGTGCATTGCACCAAGCTTGCCAAGCGGCCGAGTGCCATTGGCCGGCCCTGAACACCGTTCGCGCTTGACCCCCGCGTCCGCGCGGCCGACCTTCGTGTTCCCGCCTCACTCCCCGCATGCCCCCCCTCCGCTCGCGCTCGCACGACGTGCTCGATCTTCACAACGAGGACCGCGCCAAGGACACCCTGACCTTCCGGCTCGGTGCACGGCGGCGCTACGTGCTCACCGCCGTGCTCGGCGTCGCCGGCGTCGTCGGTGCACTCACCGGGATCGCTCCCGTCTCGCTGGCCGTCGTCCTTGGCATCACCGCGGCAGCGCTCAGCCTGAACGCTCTGCTCACGGCGCTGGCCATCGGGCCCCTGTCCGGTGTCTGGTGGATGCGCTATGCGGTGGCCACGCTCGACGTAGCGCTCATCAGCGCGGTCGTGGCTGCCATGCGCCAGAACGCGCTGGTGATGCTGTACTTCCTCGTCATCGTGCCATACTCGTTCGATCGCGGGCGCGCACTCGGCTACTTCACCGCATCGGCCTCGGCGCTCGGCTTCCTGCTCGTGCGGCTGCCGGCGCTGCCAGCGAACAGCGGAACCGCGGAACGGGTGTGGGTGGTGGTGTTCGCGGCCCTGTTGCTCATGATCGCGAGCCAGCTCGTGCCCATCAGCTCCCGCCTCATCGCGCGCATTCGCGCCACACGGGAGGTGGTAGCGCACGCCGAATCGGGGAACCTGCTCGCGCGCGTGGACACGCGCTCGACCGACGAGCTGGGACTCCTGCAGCAGAGCTTCGACCGGATGCTCGAACGGCTCGGACAGCTCATCGGCACCGTGCAGCGCGAGGCTGACGAAGTGGCGAGTCTCGCCGAGCGGCTCGCGGCGGCGTCGGGCACCCTCTCGGCGAATGGCAGCGAGTTCGCGGCCACCGCCGTGAACCTTACGCGCCAGCTCGACACCCAGCGCCGCTACACGGAGGACGGCGCACGACACTCCGAGCAGGCATACCAGGCGTTCGAACGGCTTCGCGGCCGTGCCCAGGACATGGAATCCAACGCCCACGTGCTCGTCGGGGCGGCGGAAACAAGCCGAGACTCCATCGGCCGAGCGGCGGCCACCCTCGTTGCGCTCAGCGACCGCGTACGCTCCACGGCCGCCACCGTCGGCGCATTGGGCAGCGCCTCCGAACGGGTGAACGAGTTCGCCGAGTCCATCGCGCGCATCGCGCGCCAGACCAACCTGCTCGCGCTGAATGCCGCCATCGAGGCGGCCCGGGCGGGCGAGCATGGCAAGGGCTTCGCCGTGGTCGCCGAGGAGGTACGCAAGCTCGCCGAGGAGAGCGGGCGCGCCGCACGCGAGGTGGCGGACACCAACGCTGCCGTGCGCGACGACATCGCGGCGGCAGTCGCCTCGATGAGCCAAGGCGAGCGCGAGGTCCGCGACGTAGGGAGCGTGGCCGACGACGCGAACGCCGCGCTCGGCGCAATGCTCGACGGGATTCGCCGCATCACTGACATTGTCCTGGAGACGGCCGCGGTATCACGCGACCAATCGGCGGCCATGGAAACCCTGACCGCATCCATCGCCGGAATCCAGGACGTGGCGACGGAGGCCTCGGCGCGGGCCGCCGCGGCATCGGTTGTCGCCACCGAGCAGACGACGGCGCTCGACGGGCTCAGCTCGACTTCGCGCCAGCTTGCCGAGCTGTCCGATCGCCTCCGGCAGTCGGTGAGCCGCTTCGCCGTCACGAACCTCGCGGCCACGGACTCGGCAATCAGGACTGCGGTCGCCGGGTCGCCACGCCACGCGAGCGTCGATGCACACCCCGAGCTGCCACCCAGCCCGGGGGTGCCGTCAGCGGCCGGAGCTCCCGCAGCACGCTGAGGTAGGGCAGCATCAGTTCCTGCCGGAATCGTTCGAACATGCCCGTGCCGTCGTACCGATGGCGGAAGTCCCCAGCCGTCATGTGCAGCAGCGTGCGCACGTGGCGGCCAAAGCTCTGCGGGGAGCTGAACTCCAGGTGGTACGCAACGTTGGCGATGGAGAAGCCGGCATTCTCGAACAGCCGCGCGGCACGGACCAGTCGCGCCATCGCCAGGTAGCGCTTGGGTGCCGGAAGGCCGGCACGGAAGAAGCGGCTCATTAGGCTGCTCGGCAGCACGTCCAGCTGCTCCGCCAGCAGGCGCACGTTGGACACGCGCGGTGGACAGAGAAAGAGGGTCTCGAAGAAGCGCCAGCAGTCGTCGGGGGCGCCGGCGAGATCCACCGAGAGCTGCCCGAGGATTCCGCGCTGTCCGCCGTCTCCCACATCGGCCATCAGCGCAGCGCGCAGCTCGCGCCATCCCGCCGGCTGTCGCACATCGACCAGCCGCCGGATCCCCGACTGCCCGAGAGCCAGTACCGCGTGGGGCGTCCGGCGCTCGAAGTCGCTGAGCAGCGCCACCGCCGGGACACGCGGAAACTCCCGCACGAGCGACGCGACCCGTGGCGCCAGCGTGCCTGCGCAGCTCACCGAAACGAGCACGGCGCGCACCGGCCGCGACTTGAGGTCGTGGATGATGTCCTCCACCGAGTCACGGTGCAGGGCGCGATAGCATCCTTCACCGGCCGCGTCGACTCGCGGTCGCTCGGCAGGGGTCAGGAGCGTGGTGATGGGCGGGAGGTTCGCGGTGTGTCCGGCATCGTGCGACATGGGTGGGCCCTCCGAAACTGTGGTGGCGAGACGCGACGACACGCCTCGGCGCGGTGGGTGAGCATACGCAGCGTCGTCACCCCGCCGTCACCACCGAAACGGTGAGGCGTCAGCACCGAACACTCGACGGTGCTATCTTTCAGGTGGATGTCGCCGGCCGGACGGTCGCGAGCGCGCAAGCGTTCGAGGAAAGTCCG
>CAMLIU010000075.1 GCA_946479995.1 uncultured Gemmatimonadota bacterium
GGCGGCATCGCGTGCCCCAGGGGGGCGCACTATCTTCCGGTACCCGGCGACGACCGCCACCTCGCACTGCACGACGCGGTCAACCTTCGCCCATCACGCCATGCGCGCCTCGACGCTTCCCTTCCTCGTGGCCGGTCTCGCGTTCGCGGCCGGCTGCTCATCGCGGCCCACACCGTCGCCCTCGCCGGTACCGGCGGACGGACGCGCCGTGCTCGCCCGCATGCACGACCGCTACGCGAGCACCTGGTACCACACGCTCACCTTCGTGCAGCGGACCACGCGGCACCTGCCGGACGGCACGACGCAGGTCTCCACCTGGTACGAGGCGCTGAAGGGACCGCGGCTCCGCATCGACATGGGCGATCCGGCGCAGGGGAACGGCGCGCTCTACACGGCGGACTCGGTGTACGTGGTGCGTGGCGGCAAGGTGGCGCGGGCCATCGCGGAGGGGAATCCATTCCTCCCGCTCATCTCCGGCGTCTACCTGCAGCCGCTCGACGTGACCGTGGCGCAGCTCGCGCCGTACAAGGTGAACCTGTCCGCCGTGTACGCGCGCGACTGGGAGGGACAGCGCACCTTCGTCGTCGGCGCGGCGTCGCCGGCCGACAGCACGTCGCCGCAGTTCTGGGTGGACGCGGACCGCCTCATCGTCACCCGCTTCCTGTTCCCGCTCTTCCCCACCCCGGACAACCGCGTGCAGGATGCGCGGCTGGAGAACAACGTGCCGGTGGGCGGCGGCTGGCTCGCGACGCGTGTGCGCATGCTCGACCGCGGAGTGCCCGTGCAGACGGAGGAGTACTCGGACTGGCGCGCCGACGTGCCGCTCGCCGATTCGTTCCTGCAGGCGGAGCACTGGAGCGAAGGTACGCACTGGGCCACTCCGCCCCGGTGACCCTGCACACCGGGCGCAACGGGGCCCGGTCACAGCGGATGCGCGCGCACGAGGCGACCATTGGTGCGCCCGATCGGACCGCGATGCCGACGTCCGGCAGCGCCGTGCGGGCACCACACGATTCATGCATCCGCGGAGGAATTGCAGTCATGGTGTCTTTCCGTCTCGCAGCACTTACGGCCATCATCGGGACCGGCGCGCTCGCCTGCGCCGACGGCACGGGTCCCGCCGCCAGCCGGCCGATGACCATTTCCTTCACCACGGCGTCCTCCGGCGCCGCGACCTTCTCGCGCACGCCGACGAGCGCCGCGTTCGACGCCACGACGCCGGCGCCCAGCGCGCTCGTCATCACGAAGGCGCAGTTGGTCATCGCCCGCATGGAGCTGCAGCAGGTGGGGGCCTCCTGCACCAGCACGACCACCAGCGGTGACGACGACGCCGAGCACGAGGAGCACGGGTGTGCCGAGCTCCAGGTGGCGCCGACGATCGTGGACCTGCCGGTGAACGGCACGGTGGTGACGGCGCTCTCGATGCCGGTGCCGACCGGCACCTATTCGGGGCTCGAGGCGAAGATCCATCCGATCGGGTCGCAGTGGAGCCGCGGCCAGGCGTCCACGGCCTTCCTCGCCGCGCACCCGGAGTTCGACGGCGTGAACGTCCTCGTCGAGGGCACGTACAACGGCACGCCCTTCACCTACAGGGGCATGGCGATCGGCGAGCTCGAGCACCGCTTCGACCCGCCGCTCGAGGTGGGCACCGACCCGCTCAACCTCACGGTGAACGTGGACATGGCGTCGTGGTTCCGGGCGTCCGACGGCACGACGATCGATCCGTCCACGGCGAACCTCGGCGGCCCGAACGCCCTGCAGGTCGCGATCAACATCTCGCGCTCGCTGCATGCCTTCCGGGACGACGACCACGACGGGCACGACGATCACGACGAGGTGGGTGAGCACCACTGAGCCCATCAGGCACCACCAGTGAGCCGTAAGGAAGGGCCGGGCGATCGCCCGGCCCTTTCTGCATCGCTTCAGCGGGGCAGCCCGGCCCGTCCGCGCCGGACGCGCGATGCTGGTATCGTTCGTGTATGTGGATGCGGCCGCCTCGCATGAGCCGGATCGACCGCGCTGCAGGCTCGCGCCAACATCCTCACGCCATCCCGTGAACTCCCGGTTCCACCCGCGTCAGCCATGATGCCCGACGAGAACAGCGCGCTCGACCATGATGTGCCGAGTGTCCTCCTCGTCGATGACCGCCCGGCCAATCTCGTGGCACTCGAGGCCGTCCTCGATCCGCTCGGCGTGCACCTCGTACGCGCCACGGGCGCCGAGGAGGCACTCGCGGCCGTGAAAACGCGTGAGTTCGCGGTCATCCTGCTCGACGTGCAGATGCCGGAGATGGATGGCTACGAGGTGGCGCGCCGCATCAAGGCGCTGGAGGCGCCGCGACTGACGCCGGTCATCTTCCTCACCGCGCTCGACGAGGATCGCCGCCACGTGAGCGCCGGCTATGAGTCTGGCGCGGTGGATTACCTGTTCAAGCCGCTCGACCCCGAGGTGCTGCGCGCCAAGGTACGGGCGTTCGTCAGCATGTACGAGGAACGCGACGCCGCCGAACGCCGCGCACGCCGCCGCTACGCCGACCTGGCGCAGCGCGAGGCCGAGCGGGCCTCGGAGCGCCGCGCCGCGGCGATCCTCGAGAGCATCACCGACGCCTTCTACGCCCTCGACGCCGACTTCCGCTTCACCTACGTGAACCGCCGCGCCGAGGAGCTGTGGGGACGCAGTCGCGATCAACTGGTGGGGCACAACTTCGTGGCGGAGTTCCCGCAGGTCGTCGGCTCGGAGTCGTACGAGATGCACCGGCTCGTGATGTCGCGCCGGCAGCCCGCGCGGTTCGAGACGCTCTCACCCGTTCTGCAGCGCTGGATCTCGATGAACATCTACCCCGAGGCGAGCGGGGGCATCTCGTGCTACTTCCAGGACATCTCCGACCGGAAGGAAGCCGAGGCCGAACGCGAGCGCCTGCTGGACGCCGAGCACGCCGCGCGGACGCGCGCCGAGGAGGCGAACGCGGTGAAGTCGCAGTTCCTGGCGACGATGAGTCACGAGCTGCGCACGCCGCTCAACGCGCAGATCGGCTACGCCCAGCTGCTGGACATGGGAATCGCCGGCCCGCTCACGCCGGAACAGCAGCACTACGTGCAACGGCTGACGTCGAGCAGCGCACACCTCCTCGGCCTGATCAACGACATCCTCGACTTCTCGAAGATCGAGGCGGGGGAGATGCTCACGCACCATGAGCACGCATTCACCGGCCCCGTGGTGCGAGACGCAATGGAACTGGTGCGTCCCATCGCCCGGGAGCGCGGCGTGGAGCTCGTGGACGAGCGTCCCGACGAGGACGGCGTTCCGTTCGTCGGCGACGAGCAGCGCGTGCGCCAGATCCTCGTCAACCTGCTGTCGAATGCAGCCAAGTTCACCGAGTCCGGCGGGCGGGTCACCGTCACCTGCGGGCTCGAGGAGACGGCGCCGCCGAACGTGCAGGTCCACGGCAACGGGCCGTGGACATTCGTGCAGGTCGCCGACACCGGCATCGGCATCGCACCGGAGCAGCTCGCGCACATCTTCGATCCCTTCCATCAGGTGGACAGCACTCACACCCGTGCACGCGGAGGCACCGGCCTCGGCCTGGCCATCAGCCGCCGACTCGCGCGCCTGATGGGAGGCGACCTCGTGGCCGACAGCACGCTGCAGGTGGGCTCGACGTTCACGGTCTGGCTGCCATCGGCCCGGACAGGGAGCATCGTTGCGGCTGCGGCCCCGGGTGTCCCGGCGTCCGAGGCTCCGCCGAAGGCACCGGAGCTGCAGCGTGAGCCGGCAGGCGACCGCGCCGCGCGCGCCACGCCGGTCGCGACGGAGACCACGCGGCCCGACGTGGCCGAGATCGGTGAGGTCGTGCGCAACGTGCTCGACGAGATCCTCGACGCCTACGTGGAGCGGCTGCGGAACGACCCGGCAACGCCGCGCGCGCGCCGGATGCGCCGCCCCGAGCTCGAGGATCACACGCTCACGCTCGTGTCCGACATCGCGCAGACGCTGCTCATCGTGGGGAAAGCCGGTCGCGACGCCTCGAAGCTGCTGCGCGACGGCAGCGCGATCCAGCACGCCATCGCTGAGCACCACGGCCGCCGACGACGCGAGCAAGGGTGGACGGAGACGGCGGTGCGCCGCGACCACCAGCTGCTGCGCGAGGAGATCGAACGCGCCGTGCGGACACGGCTGCGCGGACGGGCGAGCGCCGCGGGCGTGGAGGAGGGAGTCCAGCTCCTCCTCCAGCTCGTGCAGAACGCGGAAGGTGTGAGTACGCGTGCGTGGCGCCGCGTCCTCCATCTCGGTGGCATCCACCACGAGCTGCAGCTCCTCCCCCAGCTCGTGCAGAACGCGCAAAGGGGGAGTACGAGGGCGTGGCGCCGCGCCGACGAGGAGCCGGGTGAGCCCGGCTCCCCGCCAGCGACTGGCGCCTGACGAGCGTCAGCGCGCGCTGTTCTCGTCGGAGCGCGGGCGGCGGATGATGATCTCGTCCTGGCCGCCTTCGTTGCGCTTCACCACTACGCTGTCCTCGGCGCGCAGTGGCACCCGCACCTCGGACTCTCCCGCCGCAACGGGGCGGTTGGCGGTGGATGCGGCGTCATCGATCCGCCGCGCATCCTGTTCGCCCTTGCGCGAGTTGAAGAAGCGGCGATCGTCGAAGGTCTCGTCGTCGTAGAAGTCGCGCGATTCGCGCGCCGTGCTCGCTGCCGCGCCGGCGGCGAGTCCCTCGGCAGCCGACCGGCCGAAGGTGAAGTGCCGACGCACTTCGTACTCCTGCTCCCGCGTTACCGGGCCGTGCGTGTACGGGGGGAGGAGTCCCACCCGTTCGGCGGTGAGCGGGATCCGCACCACGTCGTGATCCTGCTCGATGTTCGCTGCGCCGATCGGCACGAGCACATCGCGGTCTTCCGGTGCGGCGGCCACCTCGCTGGTCAGGCGCACATCGAGATAGCGGGTGCGCATCGCATCGAGGTCCACGAGGAGCTCGTGCACCTTGCCGATCTCCGTGCCATCCGCGGCATCCACCCGCCAGCCGCGCACGTCGGGGTAGCCTTCGGCGACCTCGAAGTCGTCCACCTCGCCCAGGGGCGCGAGGCGGGATCCATCTGCGGTTTCGTAGTCCTTCGCCATGCGTGCATCCTCGAGTTGGAAGGTGGCAGCGCCACCTCGGTGATCCGGTCGCGTCAGCGCGGTACCGTGGTATCGGCGCGCGGCGTAATGGTGGCGGCGCCAGCCGTGCTGTCGGTGGTCGCCGGCGGCGCCGCAGCGGGCGCCGTGATCGCCGTGGAGTCGGCCGGCGTGGCCGTAGTGGTGGTGCCATGGTTCGCCCACAGCCACCAGGCGACAGCGAGCACGACGATGAGAATCAGGAGCCACAGCCACCACAGGCTGTGCCCTTCCTTCCTCTGGATGGGAATTTCGGCCATACGATCAACTCTCCCCTTTCGCGAGTGGACGACGGGTGGCTGCAGGTGCCTCGGCCTTCCCGTTGAGCAATGGCCGTTCCGGAAGCGGGCGCGGTTCGCGAATCGTCGTGCCCGCTGCGCTGCACACCACGCGTTTCCGGGCGGCCCGCGCCACGATGAAGGCCAGCCGGAGGCAGCAGAGGATGCCGATGTAGGCGGCGACGTCGGCGACGTTGATCACGAGCCCGCTGCCCCGACCGTTGCTCAGGGCCAGGAAGTCGGGCACGCCTCCGGTGCTGCCGAGCATGCTGGCCAGGTTGCCGATGCCGGCGCCGGCAATGAGGCCAAGCGATTCGGGCGCCCCACGATCGAGCCGCGCGAGGCGGGACGAGACCGCCATGGACAGCAGGACGGCGGTGACGGTGGCGGCGATGTTGATCTCGCGCGTCAGCGGCCCGAGCGAGAGGCTGAAGGCGCCGAGCGGATTGTGCACGACCTCGATGCCGAGCAGGCGACCGAGGAGGGGATGGCGCTCACCCGACCAGAGGGCGACGGCGAGCCACTTCGTGACGAGGTCGCCGTAGGCGACGAGGCCTGCCATGACGGCGAAGGATGCGCCCCCCGTGATGGGCGCCGACACGCGGCGCGCAGGAAGCAGCGAACGAAGGGGAAGCGACGACCACACCACGATGCGACCTCATGCCGGAACGACGAACGACGGGACTGCGTACGTCGCTCCATGCAGGAGGGATGCCCGGACTGGAAGGTGGGAAGGTGGGAAGGTGGGAAGGCCGGGAACGACCTTCCGACCTTCCGACCTTCCGGCCTTCCGACCTTCTATTTCACATGCTCCCCCAGATACCGCGTCAGCAGCTCGAACAGGTGGACGGTGGTGCCGTCGCCCTCGCAGATGCAGTGGGTGCGGTTGGGGTAGTCCATCATCGTGAAGGGGCGGTTGGCGGCGATGAGGACGTTCGCGAGGGCCTCGGTGTTCTGGAAGTGGACGTTGTCGTCGCCGGAGCCGTGCACGACGAGCAGGTTGCCGCGCAGCTGCGGCGCGAAGGTGATCGGGGAGCCCATGCGATAGCCGTCCGCGTTCTGCTGTGGCAGCCCCATGTAGCGCTCCTGGTAGATCGTGTCGTAGTAGCGCTGGTCGGACACGGGGGCGACCGCCATGCCGGTGTCGTACAGCTCCGGCGAGCGGAACATGAGGTTGAGCGTCATCGAGCCGCCGCCGCTCCATCCCCACACGGCGAAGCGCGTGGAGTCCACGTAGGCGCGCGTCCTCGCGAGGTTGCGGGCCGCGGTCGACTGCTCCTTCGACGCGAGCACGCCGACCTGCCCGTAGATGCGCTTGCGGAAGAAACGCCCGCGCGGCGACGCGGTGCCACTGTTGTCGATGCTCACCACGATGTAGCCCCGCTGGGCGAGCATGAGGTGCCACATGTACGTCGGCCCTTCCCACGCATCGCGCACTGTCTGGTCGGCCGGCTCGCCGTAGACGTAGAAGAGCACGGGGTACTTGCGCGTCGAGTCGAAGGCGGGGGGCCTGATCATCCAGCCGTCCAGGGGATATCCGCTTCCTCCATCGACACGGAAGAACTCCGCCGGCCCGCGCGGCACGCTGGCGAGCCGCGCCTTGAGCGCGGCGTTGTCCACCAGGGTGCGCACGACATCGTGGCTCGGCAGGCGCACGAGCTCGACCGTCGGCGGCACGCCGAAGCGCGAGTACGTGTGCACGGCGAACCGCCCGCTGGGCGAGATGTCGTAGCCGTGCG
>CAMLIU010000076.1 GCA_946479995.1 uncultured Gemmatimonadota bacterium
CCGAACACCCACGAGTTCCGGTGCCACGTGCCGTGCGCCGCGAGTCCCGCGGCGGCGACGCCGGCCGCCGCGAGCCCGATCATACGGCGACGGCGATGCGTCCCATCACGGCGTGATAGACGTCGAGCACCTGCGAGGTCACGCGCGGCCACGCGTACTTCATGGATTCGTAGCGTCCCGTGGTGCCGAGCTGGATCCGCAGTCCCTCGTCGTCGAGGAGCTGTACCAGTGCGTCCGCGAGCGCATCACGATCGCCGCATGGGGTCATGAGGGCTTCGCGGCCATTGACCACCACGTCCTGGAATCCGAGGATGTCGGAGCAGACGATCGGCGTCTCGCAGGCCATGGACTCGAGCAGGGTGATTCCGAACGACGCCTTCGTGGTTGGGCAGGCGTAGATGGAGCTGTGCGCGTAATAGCTCGGCCGCCCTTCCAGCACCGCACCGACGAAGGTGATATCGGGATCGCCGTTCGCCTGCCGGTAGTAGTGCTCGCGCAGAGGCCCGTCGCCGACGACGACGAGCTGGGCCTGCCGGCGGCGGCCCTTCACCTTGCGGAAGGAGTCGATGAGTGTGGTGAGACCGTTGCGCGGATCGAAGCGCCCGAGGAAGAGGATCGAGGGCACGTCCTTCCTGATGAGCGGCGGTGCCGGCACGCTCGGGTGGAACACCTCGGTATCGATGCCGTTCGGGATGATCTGCCAGGGGGCGGAGAAGTAGCGCTCGAGGGCCACCGTGGTGGAGTGGGAGACACAGATGGCGGCGGCGAGCATGTCCAGCCGCTTCTGGAAATAGCGGTTCAGGAAGCGATAGCCGTACGAGTGGTCGAAGTAGGTGTGGAAGGTGCCGACCACCGGACACTCGGCCTCCTCGATCGCCAGCAGGGGCAGGATCGGCGTGAGCGGCGAGTGGACGTGGACGATGTCGTAGCGACCCTCGCGCAGGATGCGGCGCATCTCCCGCCGCAGCCCGATCCCGATGGTGATGCGCGCCTGGGATCCGTTCGCGTACACCGGCTGGCTGTGGCCGAGTCGGATGACGTGCGGCTGCTCCTGGGCGCCGGGAATGTTCGAGGTGATGATGTCCACGTGGTGCCCGCGCCGCCTGGCTTCGCGGGCGAAGAAGTGGACGTGCTCGCAGACGCCACCCAGGTGCGGGTAGTAGTACTCGGTGACGAGCGCGATGCGCAGGGTGCGCTCGTCGTGCGCATCGGCGAGCACAGGCAGGTTGGGGAGCGCGAGGCCCGACCCGGTGCCGTTGCTAGTGTACGCGTGATTCGAGAGCGGCATGCGCGGCGGCGAGGCGGGCGATCGGAACGCGAAATGGGGAGCACGAGACATAGTCGAGCCCGATGGCGTGACAGAACTTCACGCTGCGCGGCTCTCCACCGTGCTCACCGCAGATGCCGACCTTCAGCTGCGGGCGCACGCTTCGTCCTGCGGAAACGGCCAGCGAAATAAGCTTTCCAACTCCGGTCTGGTCAAGCACTTGGAACGGGTCGTCGGGAAAGATGCCCCGGTCGACGTAGCTCGGGAGGAATCGGCCCGCATCGTCGCGGGACAGGCCGTATGTAGTCTGGGTGAGGTCGTTTGTTCCAAACGAGAAGAATTCGGCATGGCGGGCGATCTCGTCGGCCGTGAGGGCCGCTCGCGGCAGCTCGATCATGGTGCCGATGGTGTAGTCGAGCTGCTCGCCCATGGCTCCGAGCACTACGCGGGCTGCCTCCTCGAGGATTCCGCGCTGATTCTCGAATTCCTTGTACGACGACACGAGCGGCACCATGATCTCCGGTCGCACCTCCACGCCGCGGCGTTTGGCGCGGATCGCCGCCTCGAAGATGGCGCGGCCCTGCATCTCCGTGATCTCCGGGTAAGTGATGCCGAGGCGGCAGCCACGATGCCCGAGCATGGGGTTCGTCTCACGGAGCGACTCCACCACCTGCGCGAGCTCGGCCCGGCTGAGGTCGAGGGTGCGGGCGAGCAGCTTGGACTCTTCGCCGCCGTGGGGGAGGAACTCGTGAAGGGGGGGATCGAGCAGGCGGATCGTCACCGGATAGCCGGCCATCGCCTCGAAGATTCCCTCGAAGTCGAGACGCTGCATGGGGAGCAGCTTGGCGAGCGCGCGGCGGCGCCCCCCCTCGTCGCGGGCGACGATCATTTCGCGCATGGCCGTGATCCGGTCGCCCTCGAAGAACATGTGCTCCGTGCGGCACAGGCCGATGCCTTCCGCCCCGAAGGCGCGCGCCATGCGCGCATCCGATGGGGTATCGGCATTGGCGCGCACGCGGAGAGTACGCACCTCGTCGGCCCAGTCCATGAGCCGGCTGAACGACTGGTACGCCGGCGCGCTGGCGGCGGTGCGCGTGCCTCGCGTCACCTGGACCACCTCGCTCGGCGTGGTGGGAAGGTCGCCCGAGTACACGTTTCCGGTGCCGCCGTCGAGGGTGAGCCAATCGCCCTCCACGACCTCGACGTCGTTCATCCGGCAGGCGCGGCGTTCGTGGTCCACCACCATGGCCTTGCAGCCGACCACGGCGCACTTGCCCATGCCGCGCGCCACGACGGCGGCGTGGCTGGTCATCCCGCCGCGGGAGGTGAGCACGGCGCGCGCCGCGACGATCCCGTGGAAGTCCTCCGGGGTGGTCTCCTCGCGGACGAGGATGACCGCCGCGCCATTGGCGGCCCGCCGCTCCGCCGCGTCCGGATCGAAGACGGCGATGCCGCTCGCGGCACCGGGACTGGCCGGTAGGCCGGTGGCGATGGGCGTGGCTCGCACGCTCGGATCGATCACCGGGTGAAGGAGCTGGTCGAGCTGTTCGGCAGGGACGCGCAGCACGGCCTGGGCGGGGGTGATCATTCCCTCGTCCACCATCTCGGTGGCGATACGGACCGCCGCGGCGGCGGTGCGCTTGCCGGTGCGAGTCTGCAGGAGGAAGAGCGCGCCACGCTCCACCGTGAACTCGATGTCCTGCATGTCGCAGTAGTGCCGCTCGAGCAGCGCCTGCGTCGAGAGCAGCTGCTCATAGGCGCCGGGAAGACGCTCGGCCATCTGCTCGATGCTGAGGGGAGTGCGGATCCCCGCCACCACGTCCTCACCCTGCGCATTGACGAGGAACTCGCCGTAGAACTTCCGCTCGCCCGTGCTCGGGTCGCGCGTGAACGCGACCCCGGTGCCCGAGTCGTCGCCAAGGTTTCCGAACACCATGCTCACGACGTTGACCGCCGTACCCAGGTCGTCCGGGATGTTGTTGTGCTTTCGGTAGTCGCGCGCCTTCTTGAGCGTCCACGATTTCCAGACGGCTTCGATGGCGCCCCAGAGCTGCGTGACGGGGTCCATCGGAAAATCCTCACCGGTCGTGGAACGGACGAGGCTCCGATACTCGCCGACGAGACGGCGGAGCTGCTCCTCCCCGAGCTGGGAGTCGTGCTCCACGCCGCTGGTGAGTCGCGTGGCGCCGAGCAGCTGCTCGAACTTGTGATGATCCACGCCGAGGACGACGTCACCGTACATCTGGATGAAGCGCCGGTAGGAGTCCCACGCGAAGCGCGGATTCCCGCTCGCGCGCGCCAGCCCGTCCACCGTGTCGTCGTTGAGCCCGAGGTTCAGGATGGTCTCCATCATTCCCGGCATGGAGACCGCCGCGCCGCTGCGCACGGAGACGAGCAGGGGATTGGCGGCGTCGCCGAAGCGCTTGCCGCTCGCCTCTTCGAGTCGTTCGAGGTTGCGGGTCACGTCCTCGCGCAGCTGGGCGGGGATCTCGCCGTTGCGCAGGTAAGCGATGCACGAAGCGCAGGCGATGGTGAACCCGGGAGGAACGGGCACGCCGAGATTGGTCATCTCGGCGAGGTTGGCCCCCTTCCCGCCGAGAATCGCCTTCATGTCCCTGGTGCCTTCGGCGCTGCCGTTGCCGAAGAAATAGACGGAAGTGTTCACAGGCGGGCTGGCTCGAAGTTCAGGTCAGCATCCGCAGCCGAAGCGGAGCTTGTCGGGATCCGTAGGTGGCGGTGTGGGATAATCGCCCGAGAAACAGGCATGGCAAAAGCCGTGCGGGCCGTCCGGCACGGACTCCAGCATCCCGTCCAGCGAGAGGTAGCCGAGCGAATCCACGCCGAGCGAGGCACGAATCTCCTCGAGGGTGTGGTTTGCCGCGATGAGCTCCTCGCGGCTCGGCGTGTCGATGCCGTAGTAGCACGGTCCCGTGACGGGAGCGGAGCTGACTCGCATGTGGACCTCACGGGCGCCGGCCCCGCGCACGAGCTGCACGAGGCCGCGCGTGGTGGTGCCGCGCACGATGGAGTCGTCCACCATGACGACGCGCTTGCCCTCGAGGACTTCCCGGACCGCGTTGTACTTCAGGCGCACCTTGGCATCGCGCGTGGCCTGCGTGGGCTGGATGAAGGTACGGCCCACATAGTGGTTGCGGATGAGGGCGAGCTCGTAGGGGAGGCCACTCTCCTCGGCGAAGCCGATGGCCGCCGAGTTCGACGAATCGGGAACGCTGAACACGAGGTCGGCCGTGGGAGCCGGACATTCGCGGGCGAGCCGCCGCCCGAGCGCGCGGCGTGCGCGATCAACCGAGCCGCCGAAGATGCGACTGTCCGGGCGCGCGAAGTAGACGTGCTCGAACACGCAGCGCTTCAGCGGGAGCTTCTCGAAGGGAAAGATCGAGCGTTCCCCGGAAGCGTCCACGGCGAAGATCTCGCCAGGCTGGATGTCGCGCTCATACGTGGCGCCGACGATGTCGAGCGCGCAGGTCTCCGAGCCGAACACGGGCGCGCCGTCGAGGCGGCCCATGACGAGCGGACGCCAGCCACGTGGGTCGCGCGCCGCGAGCATGGTGTCTCCCATCACGACGAGGAGGCTGTACGCACCCTGGACGTCACGCAGCGCGTCGGCGAGACGCTCCTCCGGCTTCTGCGACGAGGAACGGGCGAGCCGGTGGACGATGACCTCCGAGTCCATCGACGAGGCGAAGATGGAACCGAGGTCCTCCAGCTCGGCGCGAAGCTCCCCTGCATTGGTGAGGTTTCCGTTGTGCGCGAGCGAGATGTAGCCGCCGCGCGAGCTGACGAGGACGGGTTGGGCATTCTCGAGCGACGAGGAGCCCGCCGTGCTGTAGCGCGTGTGGCCGATGGCCATCACGCCACTCAATGAATCGAGCTGGTGATCCACCATGTCGGACACGAGGCCCATGCTGCGGACGCCGCGCGCCCCTCCTGATTCATCCACGGCCACGATGCCGGCGGATTCCTGGCCCCGGTGCTGGAGGGAGTAGAGCCCGAGCTTGGTGAGGTCCACCGCGTCGGGGCGATCGCGCACGCCGAATATGCCGCACATGTTCAGGTCACCGAATCGGATGCGAGCGCCACGTCCTGCGTGGAGGCGCTTCGTTGCATGATGCGCGGGATCGCCTCATGGTATGCCTCGGCGAGGCGGGCGACCGGAAAGTGAAGGCTCCGGTCACCGATCGTGATGTCGAGGGAGCTGCTGCCGGCGTGAACCGTGCCGATGGTCGTCGCCGGCACACCATGGCGGCGGGCGATGGTCAACACGTTCAATGCGTCAGGCGTGGAGACGATCACTCGTCCCTGGGCTTCGCCGAACAGCAGGGCCCGCAGCGGGAGCGCGCTCCAATCGGAGAGGTCCACCGTCGCACCGGTGAGCCGCTCGCGGTCGAGCATGACGCACTCGGCGAGGGCGACGGCGAGCCCACCGTCGGCGCAGTCGTGCGCCGACCGAACTGCGCCGCTGCCGATGGCGTCGAGCAGCGCGTCCACGAGGCGGCGCTCGGCCGCCAGGTCACAGCGGGGAGGAGCGCCGGCGACGACGCCGTGAATGCGCTGCAGGTACTCGCTCGCCCCCAGCTCGGCGGTGTTCTCGCCGAGGAGCACGATGCCGTCGCGATCGCCGGTGAAGTGGGAGCGCGTGACGTACTGCAGCGACTCGATCACGCCAACCATGCCGATGACCGGCGTGGGATACACGGCGCCGAGCGGGCTCTCGTTGTAGAGCGATACGTTGCCGCCCGTGACCGGGGTCTCGAGCGCGGTGCACGCCTCGGCAATGCCAGCCACCGCCTCGCGGAGCTGGAAGTACACTTCCGGCTTCCGCGGATTGCCGAAGTTCAGGTTGTTGGTGATCGCACGCGGCCGACCACCCGCGCAGGCGACGTTCCGGGCCGCCTCGGCCACGGCGATGCGAGCGCCGGCCCGGGGATCCATGTACACATAGCGGCCATTGCAGTCCGTGGAGAGCGCGATGGCGCGGTCGGTGCCGCGGACACGCACCACGGCGGCGTCGCTCCCCGGGCCGACCACGGTGTTCGTGCGCACCGTGTGATCGTACTGCTGATACACCCACCGCTTGCTGGCGATGGTGGGAGAACCGAGGAGCTGCTCGAGTGTCCAGAGCGGGTCCGACTCCTCGGCGCGTTCGGCGATGCCGGACAGGTCCTGCTCACGACGACGGCGGATGTCATCGCTCTCGCGCGCCTCGGGCTCGTACGTCGGGCAGTCGGTGACGAGGCGGATGCCGGGGAATTCGGCGACCACGCGGTCGCCCTCGGTCACCCGGTACACCGGCTCGGCGATCACCTCGCCGATGACGGCGGCCGTGAGGTCCCACTTCTCCAGGATCTCGCGCACGTGCTGCTCGTGGCCGCGCTTCGCGACGACGAGCATGCGCTCCTGCGATTCGCTGAGCAGGAGCTCGTACGGCGTCATGCCCTCCTCGCGCGCCGGCACGCGTGCGGTGTCGATGACGATGCCGACGTCGCCGCGGGCGGCCATCTCGGCGGAGGAGGAGGTGAGGCCGGCCGCTCCCATGTCCTGGATGGCGACGATGTGGCCGCTGTGGATGAGCTCGAGGCTCGCCTCCAGGAGGAGCTTCTCCGTGAACGGATCGCCCACCTGCACGCGCGGGCGCTTCGCGTCACTGGCCTCGGAGAGATCCTCGGAGGCGAACGACGCACCGTGGATGCCGTCGCGGCCCGTACGCGCGCCGACCGCGATGATGGGATTGCCGACTCCCTGCGCGACGGCGCGCATGAGGTCCTTTTCCTCGAGCAGGCCGACGCACATCGCGTTGACGATCGGATTCCCTTCGTAGGCAGGGTCGAACACGACCTCGCCACCCACCGTCGGGATGCCGACGCAGTTGCCGTA
>CAMLIU010000077.1 GCA_946479995.1 uncultured Gemmatimonadota bacterium
CTCGTCGTCGAGGACAGCACCAGATGAATCGCTCGGCTCGCGCAGTCTCCGCCCTCGCTCTCGCCGCCGCCGCGTTCGCGCCGGCGCGCGCCCAGGATCCCCGGCTCGGCAATCGCCTCGACGCACCGAGCCGCACCGCCATCCTCGCCCTGATCGATTCGGCGCGGGCGCAGGGGATTCCCACGGAGCCGCTCGTCCAGAAGATGAACCAGGGCCAGGCCATGGGGGCCGACGGGCCGCGCATCGTCGCCGCCGTGCGCACGCTCGCCCACGAGATGGCCACCGCGCACCGCGCACTCGGCACCGTCGCCACCGCGGACGAGATCCAGGCGGCTGCCTCCGCCGTGCACGCCGGCGTGCCCGCAGTGGAGCTGGGGAAGATGAAGAAGCAGAGCGGGCTGCGCCGGTCGCTTTCCCTCCCGTTCACCGTGCTCGCCGACATCGTGTCGCGCGGCGTGCCGGTGGAGGCGGGCGTGAACGCCATCCGCTCGCTCGTCGGTGCGGGCGCCAAGGACACCGACATCAACAACTTCCAGCGCAACGTGAGCGGCGACATCGAGAAGGGTGCGCCCCCCGCCGCTGCCGCCGAGACGCGCGCCAAGGCCGTCCCGGCGAGCAAGCCCGACGACTCCGCGCCGGAGCAATTCTAGCCATCACGAAGTGACAGCTCACGCACGACACGCGCGGCCGGTCGCGCTCCTCCTCGCCGCCGCGCTCTCGGCGTGCGCCGCCACGCGACCCGCCACACCAGGCCAGCCCGGCCGCGCCGCCGAATCGGCGTCGCCCCTCCCGCAGACCCGCGCCGAGCGGACCCGCTACCTGGAGACGTCGCACTATGCCGACGTCGTTGCCTTCCTCGATTCCCTGAAGGCCCTTCGCGCGCCGCTCGCCTTCGGCTCCATCGGGAAGACCTTCGAGGGGCGCGACATCCCGTACGTCATCGCCTCGCGTCCGCTCGTGCATACTCCCGCCGAGGCGAAGGCCAGCGGGAAGCCGGTCGTGTACGTGCAGGGCAACATCCACGCAGGCGAGGTGGAGGGGAAGGAAGCGCTCCTCGCCCTCCTCCGTGACCTCACCTTCGCGCCCGGCGCGAACGCGCTCGACTCCATCGTCCTCATCGCCGTGCCGATCTACAATGCGGACGGCAACGAGAAGTTCGGCCCGCAGGAGCGCCAGCGCACCGAACAGAACGGCCCGGAGCTCGTCGGCACGCGGGCGAACGCGCAGGGGCTCGACCTCAACCGCGACTACGTGAAGGCGGAGGCGCCGGAGACGCGCGCCTCGCTCGCCATGTTCGACGCGTGGGATCCCGACGTGTTCGTGGACCTGCACACCACGGACGGAAGCTTCCACGGCTACGCGCTCACCTACTCGCCGTCGCTCAACCCCGCCGCACCATTGGGGGAATACACACGCACGCTCCTCGCCGAGCTGCGGAAGCGTGTGCGTGAGCGCGACGGCTACGAGACCTTCGACTACGGCAACTTCAACGACGGCAACGGGCGCGAGGTGAGCACCGACACGGTGCACGACGGCTGGTACACCTACGACCACCGTCCGCGCTTCGGCACCAACTACTACGGGCTGCGCAATCGCGTGGCCGTGCTGAGCGAGGCGTTTTCGCACGACCCGTTCGAGCGCCGCGTGAAGAGCACCTACGCCTTCACGCGCGAGCTCCTGTCGCTGGTCGCCGAGCACGCGGCGGAGCTGAAGGAGCACACGGCGAGCACGCCCAGCTGGACCGTGCACCGCGGTCTCGTGGCGACCGGCGTGCCGATCCGCGCCGCACTTCCCGACAGCGCACCGTCGCAGCCGGTGAGATACGAGATCCTCGAGCGCACCGGCGATTCGTCGCGTACGCAGCCGGGCGTGCCGCGCGGCATTCGTCGCACGGGCCGCTTCGTCACGCGCGCGATGCCGGTGTTCGATCGCTTCGTGTCCACGCTCGACCGGCCGGTGGTCGGGCAGTACGTGATCAGCGGCCGCGATACGGCCACGCTGCGTCGTCTCGCCCAGCATGGCGTGGAGGCGCACCCGATCGCCGAGCTGCCGAGGTCGCTCGACGAGTTCGTCATCGACTCGGTGGTGCGGGCGGCGCGTCCCTTCCAGGGCCATCACGAGGCGCGCGTCTTCGGCCAGTGGCGGCGCGCCACGACGGACATTGCCGACCCCTATTCGGTGGACGCCGTGGCGAAGGCGGCACTGGTGATGTACCTGCTCGATCCCGAGTCCGACGACAGCTTCGGCACCTGGGATCTCTACGCATCGCCCCTCGCACCCGGCGTGCATCCGGTGCGTCGTGTGATGCTGCGCACTCTCCACTGAGTGATGTCGCGCGCGGCCTGACGCATCGTCGTGCCGGAATTACATTCCCTGTCTTCCGGCCCCGCTGTCGTCGTCGCACTGAGGATCAATGCTCCGCAATACGCTCCTGTACCTGTCCAATCAGCCGAAGATCTTCAAGTTCGTCCGCGGCAATCGGCTGGCCCAGCAGTTCGCCCGGCGGTTCGTCGCCGGCGAGACCATCGGCGAGGCCCTCGCCGTCGTGCGCGAGCTGAACGCGAAGGGAATCACGGCGTCGCTCGACCTGCTCGGCGAGAGCGTGCACAACGACGCCGAGGCAAGAGCCGCGCGGGACGAATACCTGCGGATCCTCGACCGCATCCGCGAGTCGAAGGTGGATGCCAACGTGAGCGTGAAGCTCACCGCGATGGGGCTCGACATCGACCACGAGCTGTGCGTCGGCATCATGCAGGACATCCTCACCCGGGCGCAGGCGTACGACACCTTCGTGCGCATCGACATGGAGTCGAGCGAGTACACCGAGGTGACGCTCAAGCTGTTCGAGGACCGGCTCTACCCCACCTGGAAGGCGAACGTGGGCGTCGTGCTGCAGAGCTACCTCTACCGCACGTATGCCGACGTGGAGCACATGAACTCGCTCCACGCGCGGGTGCGCATCTGCAAGGGCGCGTACAAGGAGCCGGTGAAGGTCGCGTACCCGGACAAGAAGGACGTGGACGCGAACTACATCAAGTGCATGCGCGAGCTGATGCTCAACGGCAACTACCCGGGCATCGCCACCCACGACCCGGCGATGATCAACGAGGCGAAGCGCTGGGCGAAGGAGAAGGGCATCACCCCCGACCGGTTCGAGTTCCAGATGCTGTACGGCGTGCGCCGCGACCTGCAGGAGTCCCTCGTCAGGGAAGGATGGCGCGTCCGCTGCTACGTGCCCTTCGGCACGCAGTGGTACCCGTACCTGATGCGCCGGCTCGCCGAGCGGCCGGCGAACGTGGCGTTCATCACCGGGAACGTCGTCCGCGAGGCGCTCCATCGTCGGAAGTAGCGCAACGCGCCACATGCCAGGGCAGCATCTCCCCGCCGACCACTCGCGCGGCGACGCCAACACCATCGGTGGCTACGCCGCCGTCCACGGCCGCCCCGCCGCCTTCGAGGGGAGCGACGGCCTCTCGTACAGCGTGGAGATCGTGTCCGTGCCCACCGGTGACACCGAACGGCCCTGGGGTGCGTATCTCCTCTTCGTGCAGTGGAGTCGCATCGGCGGAACGTCGCCTACCGGACACCTCGAATCCGACTTCCTCGCCGAGTCCGACAGCGAGGAGGAGGCTCGCGCCGTCGTCGGCGCCCTCTCGCTCGCGCAGGTGCGCGGGCTCCTGTACGAGCTGATCGCCGCACGCCCCGGCGGCACGCCTCGCCGTCGCTGGTGGGATGCCATGCGCGACGAATGAACGGCGTCGTCCTCAGCGGGACTGGTGGCGTCTGGCGCGTCCAGCGCGACGACGGCGTCATCATCGAGACGTCGCTGCGCGGACGCGTGAAGAAGTCGAACGCCGGCCGCCGCGCCGATGGCTCCCTCCGGCGCGACACCATTGCCACCGCCGCGGACACGCTGAAGCTCGCCATCGGTGACCGCGTGGTCCTCCAGCAGGACGAGAGCGGCGCGGCCTGGACGATCGCCGGCATCCTGCCGCGCCGATCCAAGCTCGCGCGCCGCGCGCCCGGCGGCGGCTTCGGCGAGCGCGTCGTGGCGGCCAACGTCGACCAGGTGGTGGTGGTGTTCGCCGCGGCGAACCCCGAGCCGCATCCCCGGATGCTCGACCGCTTCCTCGTCATCGCCGAGGCGAACGACCTCGCGTCCCGCATCGTCATCAACAAGGTGGAGCTGGTCGGCGGCACCGCCGCCGCGCGAGCGCGCTGGAGCGAGTACGAGCGCGCCGGCTACCCGGTGCACTACACGAGCGCGAAGAACGTGGAAGGACTCGCCGAGCTGCACGACGCGCTGGCGGGAAAGGTGAGCGTCCTCACCGGTCCGTCGGGGGTCGGCAAGTCGTCGCTGATGAATGCGATGTTCCCCGGGCTCGACCTGCGCGTGGGGGAGATCAGCGAATCGGTGAACAAGGGGCGCCACACCACGGTGGGCGGCTACCTGCACCCGCTCCCGGGTCCCGAGGGCGGCTACGTGGCCGACACGCCGGGCCTGCGGGAAGTCGGCATGTGGGGGCTCCCTCCCGGATCACTCGACCGCTGCTTCCCCGAGCTGCGCCCCTGGCTGAACGCCTGCCGCTTCGGCGACTGCACGCACCGCGTCGAGCCCGACTGCGCAGTGCGCGAGGCGCTCGGGCGGGGGGAGATCAGCGCCGAGCGGTACGATTCGTACCTGAAGCTGAGGGAGGAGCTGGAGGGGGGGTGAACGACAATTGAAGTACGGCGTACCTCGTACGCCGTATCCGGACCCGGTGGGACGATTGGTCCAATGCAGCGTCGGCGTTGCTCGACAAGAAGGTGCGCCGCGTAGAAGTCAGCGGCGCATTGGAGAGGCCTGGATGTCGGTCCCCGTACGCAGTACGAGGTACGCAGTACTTCAGTTGCCTTACCACGCGCCCCGTTCCCCCGCCACCTCGATCACCTTCGCGATCCGCTCCGCCGCATTGCGCCAGTTCACCTGCACCGCGTTCTGCGCCTCGTCGGCCTTGCCCGCCTCGATCGCGTCGATCATCGCATCGTGCTCCGCCACCGATGCGCGCAGGTCGCTCGTGAGCATGCTGATGTACATGCGGATGTAGCGCTCCGCCTGCGGCTTCACGCTGTCGTGCAGCGCGATCAGGCGTGGCCCGGCGGAGGCCTCCACGATGCGGCGGTGCAGCCGCTCGTCTGCTTCGTACAGCCCGCCGTGGTCGATCGGCTGCGCGCGACCGGTGCGGTGGAAGTCGGCGTTGAGCGACTTCAGCTCCTTCACCAGCGCGCGCCGCTCGGCGACCGGCAGCCCCGCCGCCCACCGCGCCGCGAGCCCTTCCAGCTCGCCCACGATGTTGAGCAGCTCGTGCACGTCGGCCCTGGTGAGCGGGGCCACCGTGAGGCGCGCCTGCTGCGCACCCGGCGCGCCTACCACGAATCCTTCCTGCTGCAGCCGCTGCAGCGCTTCGCGCACCGGCGTGCGGCTCACGCCGAGCCGGGTGGCGACTTCAGTCTCCACCACGCGACTGCCGGGCGCGAGCAGTCCCTGCACGATCAGGTCGCGCAGCCGCAGGTATACCTGTTCGGGACGTGAGCCGTGCGGCGCAGCCGATGCCGAGTCGGCGGCCGGACGGCTGCCGCGCGGACCGCTGGCCCTGGCGCTTCGGGTCGAGTCGGTGGGTCGTCGCGCGGGCATGGACGGGCGGGTGAAGGGCGAGTCCGGAATATAGGGCGCCGACGGCCCGTACGCGCCCCTGTATGCAAAGTCGCGTGCAGAGCACAGTCGCCGTGTGCAAGGACACCCTCGGCTGGCGTCTCCCCGGCGAACCCTCATCCACGAGGCCGCTCATGTGCTCCCCGTTGCTGCGCCCGCAATTCCGTCGCGCCACGCTCGTTCTTGCCCTCGTCCCCCTGCCGCTGCTCGCGGCGCGCGCCCCATCGCCGCGCTTCGCCTCCGGAACCACCATCCTGACCGGCCGCGTCACCGACGGCCACGGCAATCCCGTCCCGCAGGCCGTCCTCCGGGTCGCCGATCGCGGCGGCGCTGCCACCGCCGCGGTGGATGGCCGCTACTGGATGCAGGTGCCGCGCATGAAGCCGTTGTCGCAGCCGGAGCGCGTCATCATCCGCGTCGCCCGCCTCGGCTTCCAGCCACGCGAAGTTCCGGTCGTGCTGCGCGGCGATACGGTGCATGCCGACATCCAGCTCACGGCGGCGAGCATGCGGCTCGAGAGCGCGGTCGTGTCGAGTGCGGCCACCGCGGATGCCGCCACCGCCGCGCCTCAGGCGGCGTTGCCAGCGCCGGTAGGAATTGCCACCGGCAAGACGCTGCAGGGCCGCGTGGCAGGCGTGGGGAAGGGAGCAGCGGGAGGCGTCGCCATGGGTCGCGCCATCGCCGCGCCGCAGCCTCGCTACCCGCACCATCGCTACCCGCGTCCATGGCCCGACAGCGCGAACACCGAGGCGTACGACCCGATCAGCGAGAACCCCTTCCGCTCTCCCCGTGTCGCCCCGCTCTCCACCTTCTCCGTGGACGTGGACCGCGCCGCGTACACCAACGTTCGCCGCTTCCTCACCCGTGGGGCGCTCCCGCCGCGTGACGCCGTGCGCATCGAGGAGCTCGTGAACTACTTCCCGTACGACGACCCCACGCCGGTGGGCGACGCACCGCTCCGCATCACCACCGAGCTGGCGCCCGCACCGTGGAACACCCGCCACGACCTCGTGCGCATCGCCCTCCGCGCGCGCGACGTGGACATGCGCCGCGCACCGGCCAGCAACCTCGTCTTCCTCGTCGACGTCTCCGGCTCCATGTACGGGCCCGGACGCCTCCCGCTCGTGAAGCAGTCGCTCGCCCTCCTCGTGAACGAGCTGCGCGAGGACGACCACGTCGCCATCGTCGTCTACGCCGGCAGGGCGGGGCTCGTCCTTCCATCCACCCCGGGAAGCGACAAGCAGCGCATCCTGCAGGCGCTCGACGGCCTCGAAGCCGGCGGCTCCACCGCCGGCGGCGCCGGCATCCGCCTCGCCTACGACGTGGCGCGCCAGAACTTCATCCGCAGCGGCAACAACCGCGTCATCCTCTGCACCGACGGCGACTTCAACGTCGGCCAGTCGAGCGACGGCG
>CAMLIU010000078.1 GCA_946479995.1 uncultured Gemmatimonadota bacterium
GTGAGCGGGGAGCGCATGCTGTCGGCGAACCTGTACGACCAGATGTTCAGCATGCACGGCGTGACGATGATCTTCCTCTACGCCGCGCCGGTGCTGTCCGGGTTCAGCAACTACCTGTGGCCGCTCATGCTCGGCTCGCGCGACATGGCGTACCCGCGGCTGAACGCGCTGTCGTACTGGACCTACCTCGTCTCGGGGATCTTCCTCTACACGAGCCTGCCGCTGGGTGCGATGCCCAATGCCGGCTGGTTCGACTACGTGCCGTTCGCCTCGCGCGCCTACAATCCGGGGCTCAACATCGACTTCTACGCCCTGACGCTCCTCCTGCTCGCCGTCTCCACGACGGTGGGCTCGATCAACTTCATCACGACGCTGTTCAAGACGCGCGCACCCGGCATGTCGCTGAACCGGCTGCCGATCATCGTCTGGGGGACGCTCACCGCGTCGGTGGCCAACATCTTCGCCCTGCCCGCGCTGAGCGCTGCCGCGATCATGCTGTTCCTCGACCGCCGCTACGGGGCGCACTTCTACGACGCGGCGGCGGGCGGTCACCCGATGCTGTGGCAGCACCTGTTCTGGATCTTCGGGCATCCGTGGGTCTACATCATCGTGCTGCCGGCGATGGGCATCGTGTCCGATGCGCTGCCCACCTTCTGCCGACGTCCCCTCGTCGGCTACACCTTCGTCGCGCTCGCCACGGTGACGACGGGCGTGCTCGGCTTCGGGGTGTGGATCCACCACATGTTCGCCACGGGGATCCCGCCGATGGCGCTCGCCTTCTTCGGCGGCGTCAGCATCTTCATCACCATCCCCAGCGCGGTCGCGGTGTTCTCCTGGCTCGCCACGCTCTGGTACGGACGACCATGGTATCCCGCGGCGATGAAGTTCATGCTCGGCTTCATCGTGCTGTTCGTCATCGGCGGCGTGAGCGGCGTGATGACGGCCGCCGTGCCATTCGACTTCCAGCTCACCGACACCTACTTCGTCGTCGCGCACCTGCACTACGTGCTCGTCGGCATCAACGTCTTCCCCGTCATCGCCGGGATCTACTACTGGTTCCCCAAGTTCACCGGCCGCATGATGGATGAGCGGCTGGGCACGTGGAACTTCTGGACGATGTTCATCGGTGCGAACCTCGTCTTCTTCCCGATGCACATTGTCGGCATGCTGGGGATGCCGCGGCGCATCTATACGTATCCCGCCGGGCTGGGCTGGGACGTGTACAACCTGATCGAGACGGTGGGCGCGTACCTCTTCGCGCTCGGCGTGGTGATGTTCGCCTGGAACGTGTGGAAGAGCCGCCGCAGCGGCGCGCCGGCGGGGAACAACCCGTGGGATGCCGGCACGCTCGAATGGAGCATGCCGTCACCCCCGCCACCGTACAACTTCGCGGTCCTGCCGACGATCGGCAGCCGGCATCCGCTGTGGGAGGACCGGCTCGGCGAGGGCTCCGCGTCTTCCGCGATTGCGCGTGGTCCGGTGCTCGCCGACGGGCGGGAGACCTTTGCCACCTCGCCGCTGGATGCGGAGCCGCGCGCGGTGATGCGCATGCCGGAGGACAGCTACGCGCCGCTCGCGGTGGCCGTGTCGTGCGGTGTGATCGCCTATGGGTTGCTGTTCAACCTTTGGTGGCTCGCCGTCATCGGGGTGGTGGGGGTGGCTGCGAGCGCGATCGCGTGGCTGTGGCCCGATGCCGCCACGCAGTTCCTCGGCACGCTCGAGACCGAATTCGGCAAGCTGCCCGTGGGCGCCAGCGGACGGCGCAGCGTAGGGTGGTGGGGGATGGTGGGTGTCATCACCACCGAGGCGTGCTTCTTTGCCTACCTGCTGTTCAGCTACTTCTATCTCGCGTCCATGTCCATGAACCCGTGGCCGGCCGACGTGCCGAAGCTCGGGCTCCCCCTCATCAACACGGGCATCCTGCTGTTGAGCAGCGTGGTGGCCTGGTGGGGGACGCGGGGGATCGAGCGCGGCAATTCCGGCCGCCTGCGCTTCGGGATGGCGGGCGCGCTGGTGCTCGGCATCCTCTTCCTCGTCCTGCAGGGAGTGGAGTACTCGCGCGAGAAGCTCTCCTTCACGCACGATGCGTATGGCTCGCTCTTCTATACCATCACCGGCTTCCACGGCGCGCACGTGTTCGTCGGGTTGATCATGCTGGCGGTGGTGCTGGTACGCGCCCTGCGCGGACATTTCGGCGAGGCACGGCACGAGGCGGTCACGAACGCCACGCTGTACTGGCACTTCGTGGATGCCGTCTGGCTGGCCGTGTTCACCTCGCTCTACATCACGCCTCACCTGAGATAGCGATGGCACACGCCGAAGCGCCCGATCGGCTCGACAGGGCGGGAAGCGAGGCGGGGCACCCGGCACCCGCGCGTGGCAACGTGGCGTTGTGGACCCTCTGGTTCGGGTTCCTCGGCGCCCCGCTGGGGTGGACCCTGCAGGCGCTTGCGAACACGGCAATCGCGTCGCACGGCTGCTATCCCAGCCTCTACCCGCTCAGCTCTCCTGTCACCGGCGGGATGCGCGGGATCCTGTTCGCCATCAGCGTCGTCGCCATCGCGCTCGGCGTCGCGGCGCTTGGCATGTCGTTCGCCACCTGGCGCCGCACGAACGACGAGCATCAGGAGAGATCCGGGGAGGGCTCGCGGCGCCACAACCAGAGCACCGCCGCCCTCGAGACGGGTGAGGGTCGCACGCGCTTCATGGCGCTTTCCGGTGTGCTGACGAGTATCGTATTCCTCATCGTGATCGTCGCGCACACTGCCGCCGTGTTCGTCATGACGCCGTGCGGCATGTAGCATCGCTCACTGGATCTCCCGCTTCCCACCAGCCGAGAGCCTCATGTCACCCGTCAAGCATCCCGTGTCCGGACCGGAGCTCACCTTCTCCCTGGCGGAAGAGATGGCGCTCCTCCGGACCGAGCTTCGCAGCGCACCCGCCCGCTCGGCGAGGACGCTGATCAAGGAAGGGCCGGTGACCGTCACGCTCATCGGCGTGAACCCGGGCGGTTCGCTGCACCCGCACAAGGCGGACGGACCGATCACCGTCCAGGTGCTCGAAGGCGAGGTCGAGTTCACCATCGCCGAGGCGACGCATGCGCTCTCCGTGGGAACCCTCCTCGCCCTCGACGGAGGGATCACGCACGCCGTGCACTCGGCGCACGGCGGCATCTTCCTGCTCACGGTCGTGAGGGCCGGCGGCGGCGCTAGCGGATCGCCAGCAGGTGGATGAGGGTCAGGCTGAGGGTGAGCAGCACGAGTAGTGACGCGCTCACCGTCAGCATCACCGGCCGGCCGACGCGTCCGATCGCCCGCAGGTCCACGCCGAGCCCCAGCCCAGCCATCGCCAGCACGGTGAGCCAGGTGGAGAAGGCCTTCATGGGGTCGGCGACGCGCGCGGTGATCACTCCCGAGGAGCGCAGCGCGGCGAAGAGCAGGAACCCGATGATGAACCACGGCACGAAGCGCGTGACGCTCGCAATGCGCGCGGTCTCGCCGCGCTCGGCTGCCCCGGCGCGGGACGCCGGATTCCGCAATGCGAAGAACAGCACCACCGGGCCGAGCATGAGCACGCGCATGAGCTTCACGAGGGTGCCGACCTGCCCGGAGAGTGCGCTTACCGGAAAGGCCGCGGCGAGCACCTGCGGCACGGCGTAGACGGTGAGGCCGGCCATCACGCCGTACTGGTAGTCGCTCAGCGCGAGGGGATGGGCGAGCAGGGGAAGCCCGACGACGACGATGACGCCGAGGATGGCAGTGAAGGCGATCGACGAGGCCACGTGCTCCTGCTCGGCGCCGATCACTGGCGCGACGGCGGCGATGGCGGAGTTGCCGCAGATGGAGTTGCCGCACGCCACGAGCACGGCGAGCTTGTGCGGGAGGCCGATCAGGCGACCGATGCCGTAGCTCGCCGTGAGGCCGATGGCGACGAGGAGCACGATGCCGAGGGCGAGCGACGGTCCGGACCGGAGCAGCAGGGGAAGGTCCACCGACGCGCCGAGGAGGACGATGGCCACCTCGAGGACCTCCTTCGCCGCGAAGCGCACACCGGCCACGGTCCGGGTGGGCGGCGTCCAGGCCGTGCGCACGAGCATCCCGATGAGGATGGCGACGACGAGGCCTTCGATGACCGGGTGTCCGAAGAGGCGCGTCTCGAACCCGGCGATGGCGAGCGAGGCGATGCTCACCGCGCCGGCGAGGACGAGGCCGGGGAGCAGCGGGGCGAGGGGAGAGATGCGGAGCCGATCCATGCCTGCACGCTAGGCGGATCGACAGTATGAATCAAAGACATTGTTCTCATGAATTCATTACCTTGATTCATGAGCCTGAACCTCCATCACCTGCGTGTCTTCGCCAGCGTAGCGGAGGAGGGCGGCTTCACGCGCGCGGCGCAGGCGCTGCGGCTGAGCCAGCCCGCCGTGTCCAAGGCGGTGCGCGAGCTGGAGCGACAGACGGGGGTCCCTCTGTTCGAGCGGGCGGGCCGCGCCACCCAGCTCACCGCGGCCGGCGAGGCACTCTTCGCACGGGCGCGTGAGCTGTTCGCGGTGGAGCGATCGGCGGAGGAGGAGCTGCGGGCGCTCCGCGGGTTGTCGGGTGGCGTGCTGCGCGTGGGAGCGAGCACCACCGTCGCCACGTACCTTCTCTTTCCCTACCTGGCGCGCTTCCGCGAGACGAATCCCGGGATGCAGCTGCGCGTGGCGAGCGCGAACACCCGTGCCATCGCCCGCGCACTGCTCGAGCGGCGGCTCGACGTCGCCCTCGTGGAAGGCCCGGTGCGCCACCCGCGCATCGAGGTGATCCCATGGCGCGAGGACGAACTCGTGCTGATCACCCCTCCGGCACATCGCCTCGCCAGGAAACGGGGCATCGCGCTGCGGGAGCTGACCGGGGAGCCGCTCATCGTCCGCGAGCCGGGATCGGGCACGCGACGCGTGGCGGAGCGCGCGCTTGCGGAGCATGAGGTCTCCTCGCCCGTGACGCTGCAGCTGGGCAGCACGGAAGCAATCAAGCAGGCCGTCGCGGCGGGGCTGGGCGTCGCGTTCGTGTCACGCTTCGCCGTGGAGGAGCAGGTGAAGCTCGGCCGCATCGCCGCCGTACGCGTGCGCGAGGCCGCGCTCCGCCGGATGCTCACCGAGCTGCGCCTGCGCGGCCGCGCGGAGGGACCGGGCGCCGTGGCTTTCCGCGAGCTTCTCTCACGGACGTGACGGCGTCCCTGACAGGGCTCCACTTTCTGTACGGCTCCGTGTCGAGTGGTCTCACCGGCGGCGGGGCTCCTCTCCTTGCCCGGCTCCATGTCCTCAGTGGCCCACCTGCGGCAGGGCTCCTCACAGTGAAGGCTCCCCGCCGAGGGGAACGCAGATCAACGCCGATCCTTCAACAGCCCGATCAACCGCAGATTCAAACCTCGAGCGGGCTCCGGCGCACCGAGTCCATCCCCCACAGCCCCAAAGGCCTTGTCTTTTTTTGGAACGGCCCCGGGAGGCTATTCGGTGTGAGGAGCTGTCTCTCGCACGGAAAGATCTGCGTCAGATCAGGCCGTTGAAGGATCTGCGCTGATCTGCGTTCTCATTCGACGGGAAGCCGTACGCCGAGAGGAGCCCTGCCGAGGTGAGAAAACTCGACACGGAGCCGTACTGGAAGAGGAGCCCTGCCGCAGGTGGGCTACTGACGACACGGAGCCGCACGTGAAAGAGGAGCCTGTCTCGACCGGAACCCGCCGAGATGGAACCCTTCGCCCCGCCAGGCTACGCTTCGACCTCGCGCTCCATCGCGATCTCCGTGCGGAGGCTCTCGTCGTCGCGGAAGATCGTGGCCAGCGCGAGCGTCCGGCCGTCCTTCTCGTAGCGCACCGACACGTCGCGCTTCGCCGGGTCGCCGTCCACGACGATGCGGTCCCACTGCTCGGCGTGGCCCACGTAGTTGATGCTCACGTCGTAGTGCGCGCTCCAGAAGAAGGGCACCTGGTCGAACCGTTCGGCGCCACCGAGGATGTTGCGCGCCGCCGTCTGCCCCATGCGCTGGGCAACCACCCAGTGCTCGACGCGGATCTTCTGGCCGCTGTGCGGATCGGGCCAGCGTGCGATGTCGCCGGCGGCGTACACGCCATCGGCGCTCGTCTGCAGGCGCTCGCTCACCGACACGCCGCGATCCATCGCCAGCCCTGCCTGCTCGGCGAGCGCAAGGCGCGGGCGCACGCCCACCCCCATCACCACCAGGTCGGCGTCGAGGGAAGTGCCATCGTCGAGGACGACGGCCGTCGCTCCGATGCGCGCCGGCTTGCGGCCGAGGTGGAAGACGACGCCCTTCTCCTCGTGGAGCGCCTTGATGAAGGTGCCCAGCTCGGGCCCGAGCACGCGTTCCAGCGGGAGCGACTCCGGGGCGACCACGTGCACGTCGAGCCCGCGTGCGCGCAGAGAGGCGGCCGTCTCCAGGCCGATGAAGCTGGCGCCCACGACGACGGCATGCTTCGCTTCCCTGGCGGCGGCGATGATGGCGTCGCTGTCGGCTAGCGAACGCAGGTAGTGGACGCGCGGGTCGTCCTCGCCGGGCAGTCCGAGGTGGATCGGCTCCGCTCCCGTGGCGAGGAGCAGCGCGTCGTACCTGACGGGCTCGTGTCCTTCGAGCTCGAGGCGCCGCGATGCGGTGTCGAGCCGCGTGGCGCGTGCGCGCACGATGGTGATGTCGTGCTGCCGGTAGAAGTCGTCGGGGCGGAGGGGGATCCATTCCGGCGGCGCATTGCCTGCCAGGTAGTCCTTCGAGAGGTTGGGGCGGTCGTACGGCGACGAACGCTCCGCGTCCACGACGGTGATCGTTCCCGTGTAGCCGCAGCGGCGCAGCATCTCGGCGGCCGCCGAGCCGGCCGCACCGGCGCCGACGATGACGACGTTGCGCGGGGTGGTGCGCGGCGGATTCGCCGCGGGGTAGCTCGGCGCGAGCGGGTCACGCTCCTCCTTGCCGGTGACGTGCACGCGATCGCCGCGACGTTCCACCCGATAGCAGGGCACGGGCGAGAGGGCGGGGGCGCGAAGCGCTTCACCGTTGCGAAGGCTGAAGCAGGCGTGGTGCCAGGGGCAGCGCACGCTGTCGCCGTCGATCACTC
>CAMLIU010000079.1 GCA_946479995.1 uncultured Gemmatimonadota bacterium
TGCCGCGCCGCATTCGGTGAGCACGGCTCCCGAGCCGCCGCCACCTCGAGCCTAGGCTTTCCCATCTCGGAACTCATGACCGGGCGATTCGCGCCCGGTTGCCTCGCTACGCCAGGGAACAGCCGAACTCATGCAGATCATTTCGTACGTTTCACCATCGCGCGCCCGTCGTGCGCCGCGACGACACCGCGTGCTCGCCGCGGGCGCCATGCTCGTCGTTGTATCCGCCACGGCGCGCGCGCAGCACGAACACCACCCGCCGGCACGAGCCGATACCGTGCGCGCTGACTCCATGAAGAAGATGCCGGCCCGCGACACGACCATGGGGATGCCGGGGATGTCGATGCCGGGCATGGCGCACGCCGGCCACGACATGGCCGCGATGATGGACGGCCCGCTCGGCATCTCGCACGCGCGGATGGGCTCCGGGACGAGCTGGATGCCGGACTCGAGCCCGATGCACGCCACCCACAAGATGTGGGGCGACTGGACGGCGATGATCCACGGCGTTGCCTTCGCACAGTACGACAACCAGGGGTCGAAGCGCGGCGACTCGCAGTTCGGCATCATCGACTGGGAGATGCTCATGCTCATGCGCCGCGTCGGCACCGGCATGCTCCACCTGCACGGCATGGCGAGCCTCGAGCCGGCGACGATCGGCGCGAAGGGCTATCCGCTGCTGCTGCAGACGGGCGAGTCGTACAAGGGTGAGCCGCTGCACGACCGGCAGCATCCGCACGATTTCGTAATGGAGCTCGCCGCGCTGTTCCAGCAGCCGCTCGCCTCCAACCTCGCGCTCGAGCTTTATGGCGGCCTCGCCGGCGAGCCCGCGCTTGGCCCGGTGGCGTTCATGCACCGGCCGTCGGCGCAGAACGATCCGCTCTCGCCGCTGGGGCACCACTGGCAGGACGCGACGCACATCTCCTACGGGGTGCTGACGGCGGGAGTCTACTCGCGCCAGTGGAAGCTGGAAGGCTCGTGGTTCAACGGCCGCGAGCCCGACGAGAACCGCTGGGACCTGGACCTCCGCGGGCTCGACTCGTACTCGGGCCGCCTGACGGTGAACCCGACGGGGCGGGTGAGCCTTTCCGGCTGGTACGGCTACCTCGCGAGCCCGGAGATGCTGCACCCCGACGAGTCCACGCATCGCTATGGCGCGTCGGTGCTCTACGGCGGGCGCGGCATCGGTCGCGGCGCCTGGGAGAGCACGCTGCTCTGGGGCGCCAACTCCCATGGGGGTCGCGTGGAGCACAGCGCGCTCGTGGAGTCGAACCTCGAGATCGGCCTGAAGAACGCCGTGTTCGCCCGCGCCGAGTACGTGCGCAAGAGCGCGGCGGACCTCGTGCTGCCGAACGTGGATCCCGAGCGCGAGTTCGACGTGCGGTCGCTGGCGGCCGGCTACGTGCGCGAGGTGGCCTCGATCCCCGGGGGGACGATCGGCATCGGGGGACGCGCGTCGGTGAACTTCGTGCCGGGCGCGCTCGAGCCGTTCTACGGGACGCGCCATCCGGCAGGGTTCGACGTGTACGTCCGGGTGCGGCCGAAGCGCATGGCGGGGCCGGCGATGGACATGAAGGGCGCGATGCCGATGCACCACGCGGGTGCTCCCTTGCCGAGTGCCGCGGCGATGGACATGAAGGTGGCGATGCCGGTGCAGCAGGAGGGCGCGCCCGTGGCGAGCACCCCGGAGCGCACCGTCGAGCAGTTCCACGCCGCGCTCGCGGCGGGGGACAGCAGCACCGTCGTCGCGCTCCTCGACACGTCGGCCGTGGTGCTGGAGAGCGGCGAGTACGAAACGCGCAGCGACTACCTGCGACACCACCTGCCAGCCGACATCGCCTACGCGCGCGCCGTGCCGTCGGTCCGCCACGTCCGCCACGTGATGCAGGACGGAAACATGGCGTGGGTGGCTTCGACCAGCGAAACCACGGGCACCTTCAATGGACGGGCGGTGAACAGCGAAGGCGCCGAGCTGATGGTGCTCACGAAGGGGCCATCCGGCTGGCGCATCGTGGCGATCCACTGGTCGTCCCGCCGCCGGACCCGGTAGCTCGGCAAGCGTGCCCGCTTGACCATAGGGGGGTGGGGTATATAGACTGATACCCAGGCGGGGTATCTCTGCTGCCGCCACCACCCTATGGGAAGCGAGCCTGCTCGCGGGAGGAACCGATGGACCGCATGACGATGAAGATCGACGGGATGAGCTGCGGGCACTGTGTCAGCGCCGTCACGAAGGCGCTCGAGACGCTCCCCGATGTACAGGTGGAGCAGGTGAAGGTGGGCTCGGCGACCGTGGCGTTCGACCCAGCCACGACGACGGAGGCGCGCATCGCCGAGGCCGTGGAGATGAAGGGATACCGCGTGGCTGCGACCACCCGCTGAGCGGCTCACGGGCGCACGCGCCCATCGAGGAGCACTTCCATGGACCACTCGCAGCATCACGAGCATCACGAGCATCACGCCGGCGGACACGACAAGCATGCCGGCCACAGCGTGGCGATGTTCCGCGACAAGTTCTGGATCTCGCTCGCGCTGACCATCCCGACCCTCGTCTGGGGCCACATGCTCCAGAACGCCCTCGGCTACACCGCGCCGTCGTTCGCCGGCGCGAGATGGATCCCGGCGGTCTTCGGCACGGCGGTGTTCCTCTACGGAGGCACCCCCTTCCTGCGTGGCGCGCTGCAGGAGATCCGCGACCGCCTGCCCGGCATGATGACGCTCATCGCGCTCGCCATCTCGGTGGCGTTCGTGTTCAGCGCCATCGTGGCGCTCGGCTATCCGGGCATGCCGCTCTGGGAGGAGCTGGCGACTCTCGTCACCATCATGCTCCTCGGGCACTGGATCGAGATGCGGTCCATCTCGCAGGCGCAGGGTGCGCTGAAGGAGCTGGCGAAGCTCCTGCCGAACGATGCGACACGCGTCGTCGGCGACCGCACCGAGGAAGTGCCGCTCGACGCACTGCGTGAAGGCGACGTGGTGCTCGTGCGGCCCGGCGCACGCGTGCCGGCCGACGGCGTGGTGCGCGACGGGGCGAGCGCGGTGAACGAATCGATGATCACCGGCGAGTCGCGCCCGGTGGACAAGAAGGCGGGCGACCATGCCATCGCCGGCACGGTCAACGGCGCCGGCTCGCTGCGGATCGAAGTCACCGGCACCGGCGAGCGCACGGCGCTCGCGGGGATCATGCGACTGGTGGCGCAGGCCCAGGGCTCACGCTCGCGCGCGCAGGCGCTCGCCGACCGCGCGGCGTTCTTCCTGACGTTCGTGGCGCTCGGCGCTGGCATCGTCACGCTCGTCGCGTGGCTCCTCATTCGCCCGGGCGATCCGGCCTTCGCCGTGGAGCGGCTCGTCACCGTGCTGGTGATCGCCTGCCCTCATGCGCTCGGCCTCGCCATCCCGCTCGTCATCGCCATCTCCACCACCCTCGGCGCGCGTGGCGGCCTGCTCGTGCGCGACCGCCGCGGGCTGGAAGCGGCGCGGAACGTCAACGCGGTGGTGTTCGACAAGACGGGCACGCTGACGCGCGGCGAGTTCGGCGTGGTGGACATCGCGACCGCGGACGGCCTGGCTTCGGACGACGCGCTGCGCCTTGCCGCAGCGGTGGAAGCGGATTCGGAGCACACCATCGCCCAGGGGATCGTGCGGTCGGCGCACGAGCGTGGCATCCATCCCGTGCTCGCCGAGCAGTTCGAGGCGATCCCGGGAAAGGGCGTGCGTGCGCGCGTGGACGGACGCGAGCTGTACATGGGCGGCCCCGCACTCGTGAAGGCCCTCTCGCTCGACGTGCCGGCCGCGCTGCGCGAGGCCACCGACCGCGCCTCCGAGCGGGGCCAGGCGTCCATCTACCTCGCCGAGCAGGGACGCGCGATCGCGGCGTTCGCCGTGGCGGACGTGGTGCGGCCCGAGTCGCGCGAGGCCATCCGTGCGCTGCACGACCAGGGGATCGAGGTCGTCATGATGACGGGGGACGCGCGTCCGGTGGCCGACGCGGTGGCGAAGGAGCTCGGCATCGACACGGTGTTCGCCGAGGTGCTGCCCGAGGAGAAGGCATCACGCATCGAGCAGCTGAAGCGCGCGGGGAAGCGCGTCGCGATGGTGGGCGACGGCGTGAACGACGCACCGGCGCTGGTGACGGCGGACGTGGGGATCGCCATCGGCGCGGGGACCGACGTCGCCGTCGAGGCGGGAGACGTGGTGCTCGTCCGGAGCGACCCGCGCGACGTGCCGAAGATCGTCGCCCTGTCGCGCGCGAGCTACCGGAAGATGGTGCAGAACCTCTGGTGGGCGGCGGGCTACAACATCGTCGCCATTCCGCTCGCCGCCGGCGTGCTGGAACCGCTCGGCATCGTACTGTCGCCGGCGGTGGGTGCGGTGCTGATGTCGGCGAGCACGGTGATCGTGGCGGTCAACGCGCAGCTGCTGCGGCGGGCGCGGCTCGCGTGATCCGCGCTCGCCGTCGTGCGCGGGCTCAGCTCTCCGGCCGCCGGAACTGCTCGGTGACGCTGTCGGGGTGCGGTGTTCTCCCCCAGCCGGGGAGGTCGAGCGCGGCCGCCGCGATGTACGCCGGGGCATCGGCGTCGAACTTCAGGCAGCACTCGACGGAGCAGAGGTACCAGGTCGCGCCGGAATGCTCGCGCACGTACGGCGCCTGGGACGTGCTGATCGTCATGCCGCAGACGGGGTCGATCACCTGTCCTGAGCTCATGGGTCCTCCCGGCTTGGCTCGCGTGGTGCCACACCGATCACTACCGGAAGGATGCCGCGGCCACGGTGGACGTCAAGTCGCCCGCCGGCGGGCTGCTCGGTTGCCGCGGCCTGGCGACATTCCCGGCATCGCCGCAGCGGAGTTTTCCCGACAGGAACCGGGACGCTCACCCGACGGCGTCCTGCCGCAGGGCCGTGCACATTCATCGGTGGCTCGTCAGGCCCACGCCCGAACCGCTGCATGACCTTCCTTCGCCGACTCGCTGCCGCGCTCTCCAGCGCACTGCTCCTCCAGCTCACGCTGCTGGGGAGCGGGACGCTGCACGCTGGCCCCGTTCCGGCGACGGATGGTATACACGCATCGTCGGGTCACGCGGCGGTCGCGGTGGAGACGCACGACATGTCCGGCATGACGCATGATCGTCCGGCCATGCCGCAGGGCTGCGACATGACCGACGGCAACACCGACTGCCACCAGCCGTGGGCACCCACGAATTGTGCATCGGTCGTGACCTGCGGCAGCGCCGTCGTCCTGCCCGCAGTGCTCCTCTCGCTTCCTCCTTCCGTCATGTCGAGCGTCGCCGACCTTCCCGAGCCGACGAGCTTCAGCTCCGGCCCGGCGTCGGCGCCCGAGCTTCCTCCGCCACGCGTCTGACCTCTCCAGGCGTGGTGTGCTCACCGTCCAGGCTGCCTCACTGAGCTGAGCGCCGGGCCGGTCGAGCGAGAGAGTCGTACGCGCCAGCAGTCCGTGCTTCCGCACGACAGGCGGCGCCCATCGAGAGGCAATTCCGACAATGAGAACCTTCCTGCGGCGCGAAATGCGTCGCATCCCGCTCCGCGTGCAGGGGCGCATTCCGGCACTGGCGCTGGCGAGCGCGCTGTCGCTCGGCGCTGGCGTGCGTCCATCCATGGCGCAGGCGCCCGCCGCCACGGCACGCGAGCAGGCGACCACACGGCTTGGCGACCTGTATGCCGGCGTCGAGCGCGCGAACCCCCGGATCGCCGCCGCGCGGTCGCTCGTCCGTGCCGCGCAGGCTCGCGTGCCCGGCGCGTCGAAGCTCCCCGACCCGCAGCTCCAGCTCGGGTTCATGAACTACAGCCTGCCGGGGCTCGCGCCCATGCAGTCGCTCGGGATGACGCAGCTCCAGCTGATGCAGATGGTGCCCCTTGGCGGCAAGCTGTCGCTCGCCGGCAAGGTGGCGGGGGCGCAGGCCGCCGCAGCGAGCGAGCGCGTGCAGGAGGTCGTCTGGGAGCTGCGCAGCCAGGCGGCGATGGCGTTCTACGATCTGTACGCCACCGACCGGCAGCTCGCGGTGAGTCGCGAGACCCTCCGGCTCCTTCAGGACATCGCGCTCACCACGGAGTCCATGTACCGCGTCGGCAGCGGCCGGCAGGCGGACGTGCTGCGTGCGCAGGTGGAGGTCGCGAAGATGGCCGAGGACACGCTGCGCATGACGGCGATGCGGCAGGCGATGGTCGCCCGGCTCAACGCACTCCTCGATCGCGAGACGATAGCGGACGTCGCGATGCCCGAGCTGCCGGAGTTCCCCGACTCGCTGCCGGCGCAGGCGTGGCTCGACTCGATCGCGGCGAGCACGCGCCCGATGATCCGCGCCGGCCTCGAGGAGGTGCGAGCGGCCGACGCGGCGGCGACGCTCGCGCGGAAGGAGATCATCCCCGACCTCCAGGTCGGCGTGCAGTACAGCCAGCGCGGAGCGACGATGACCGACGCCGCGGGCATGACCGAGCGCACCACGGAGCGCATGGGCAGCCTGATGATCGGCGCCTCCATCCCGATCTTCGCGCGCGACCGCCAGCTCCAGATGCGCACCGAGGCGAACGCGATGAAGGCGATGGCCGAGTCGGAGGTGGCGGCGATGCGCGCGGAGACGCGCGGCAGGATCGGCGAGGCGTACGCGAACCTGACGCGTGCGCGCCGGCTCGAGCAGCTCTACCGCACCACGGTGCTGCCGCAGGCGGAGGCCACGGTGGCGTCGGCGCTCGGCGGATATCGCGTGGGGCAGGTGGACTTCATGACCCTGCTCGACGACCGGATGACGGTGAACAAGTTCCGCAGCGAGCTCGCGACGCTGGAGGCGGACGAGGGAAAGGCGTGGGCCGAGCTGGAGATGCTGACGGGGCACCAGCTGCTCGACGCGAACCGCACGGCGCCCATGACGACGGATACGACCACTGGAGCAACGACGAAGCGAGGTGCACGATGAGGCGCGATCGGAAGACGCTGACACGCGGGGCCATCTACGGAGGAATCCTCCTCGTCACGCTCGGCGGCGTGTACGTCGCAACGCGAAACGCAGGCGCAACGACGCCGACGGCGGCGACGGGCCACGACCACGCGACGATGGCGGCGGGAGCCGGCGCCGGCA
>CAMLIU010000080.1 GCA_946479995.1 uncultured Gemmatimonadota bacterium
CCAGCGAGAAGTGCCCGTGCTCGATGGCGTCGGCGAGCGCGGCGATGTCGGGCGCGAGCACACGGTCCTGCTCCAGGCGCGGCACCACCTTGCGCACCAGCGCATGGCCGCGTGCCGCTCCCTTCCCCGGCCGCAGTGGCGCGCGGTAGTCGAGCCCCTGCGCGGCGCACATCAGCTCGATGGCGAGCACGTGGCGGACGTTGTGCACCACGCGCCGCAGCTTCCACGCCGCGCCCATCGCCATTGGGACGACGTCCTCCTTGTTGCCGTCGGTGGGGATGGTGTCCACGCTTGCCGGATGCGAGAGCACCTTGCATTCGCTGGCGAGCGACGCGGCGGTGACCTGCGCCATCATGAAGCCGGAGTTCACCCCCGCATCGGGGCTGAGGAAGGGCGGCAGTCCCTGGTTGAGGTCGGGGTGCACCAGACGGTCGGTGCGTCGTTCCGACATGGTCGCGAGGTTCGTCATCACGATCGCGAGCACGTCGAGCGCCAGGGCCACCGCCTGGCCGTGGAAGTTGCCGCCGCTCAGCAGCTCCCCGGTGTCGGCGAAGACGAGCGGGTTGTCGGTGGAGGCGTTGAGCTCACGGCTGATGAGCCCCGAGCAGAAGTCGATCGCATCCAGCACCGGACCGTGCACCTGCGGCATGCAGCGCAGGGCGTAGGCGTCCTGCACCCGCGGATCGCCCTCGCGATGCGACTCGCGGATCTCGCTGTCGCGGAGCAGCTCCCGCAGCAGCGCCGCACTTGCCGCCTGCCCCAGCTGGCCGCGCGCCTCCTGGATGCGGGCGTCGAAGGCGACGGGCGTGCCCATGAGTGCCTCGAGCGACATCGCGCCAGCGAGGTGCGCGATGCGCCACAGCCGGTGCGCATCCACCACGGCGAGCGCGGCGACGGCGGTGTGCGCCTGGGTGCCGTTGATGAGGGTGATCCCCTCCTTCGGTCCGAGGCGCACGGGCGCGATGCGGGCGGCCGCGAGCCGGCTCGACGCAGGCGCTCGCTCGCCGTTCCGAATGAGCTCTCCCTCGCCGATGAGCGCCAGCGCGAGATGGGCGAGCGGCGCGAGGTCGCCGCTCGCCCCTACGCTGCCCTGCTCCGGGACCGGCGGATACAAGCCGGCGTTGAGCATGGCGAGCAGGGTGTCCACGAGCACCGGACGTGCGCCGGAATACCCGCGCGCGATGACGTTGGCCCGCAGCAGCATCATCGCCCTCGTCTCACGCTCGGAGAGGAGCGGGCCGACGCCGGCGGCGTGGCTGCGGACGAGGTTCACCTGCAGCTCGTCGAGCCGGTCGCGCGGGATGGCGACGTCGGAGAGCTTGCCGAAGCCGGTGGTGACGCCGTACGCGACGGCGTTGCGCCTTACGAGGTCGGTGACGACGTCGTTCGCCCGCTCCATCCGGGCCCGCGCCGCCGGCGCGAGCTCCACCCGGGCTCCCCGCACCGCGACGGCGACGACGTCGTCGAGCGAGAGCGATTGTCCATCGATGACCACGACGCTGGGCATTCGGGGAATGTCGAGCGTGCGCGAGGGGAGATCAAGGGTTGCTCACGGCAACTGCGAGTATTTCGTACTGCGTACTTCGTACGGCGACCCAGGCCGCTGGCCACACGAATGCGCCTTTGACTCTTCGACTCTACTACCCGGCTGCTGATGACTCACGACGGGCTTGCCCGAACCCGAACCAGGCGCGCCGCGCTCTCGACGGCGGCTAGAACCCCTCGTTCTTGTACGTCGCCTTCCGGTAATCGAACTTCAGGTCCGGCTCCGCCTTCAGGGAGATCAGGAAGCTGAAGGCGAAGCTGCCCAGCGGCGACTGGGTGAAGGCGAAGATGGCGCGCCAGTCGTGGAGGTCGCGCTGCAGCGAGACGATCTGCGTGGCGAAGTCGCGGTTCTCGAAGTCGTACTGCGTCTGCCAGCTCGCCGCCCAGTGGTCGGTGATGTTGAAGCTCATCTGGCCGCCGAGCGTCGTCGTGTTGGGCACGCGATAGATCGGCGAGCCCGGGAGCCCCGACGTGACCGGCACCGCCGTGCTGGGATTCGTGCGGGCCTGCGCCACGCACTGCTGGTACACCAGGGTCAGGCCGGGTGCGTTGAACTGCTGGCAGAGCACCGTGGGGTCATAGTCCAGCACGTTCGCGCCGCTGATCGGCCGCTGCCGCTGCGAGGTGAAGTTCAGTGACACCTGCCAGCCCTTCGTCACCGTGGGAAGGAAGGCGGCGGTCCGGGTCGAGCGCCCGGCGACCGGCTGCGAGGCGATCTGGCGCGCGTAGCGGTCGTCCTGCGTCTCGTCGAGCCGCGCCTGCCCTGGCGTGGCGGGTGGCACCGCCTTGCCGAACAGCCGCTGGAACACGGCGAAGGGGTTGGCGGTGTTGCTGAAGCTGAACGAGGCCGAGATCCCCTCGCGGAAGGGGCTGAACTTCGCCGTGTCGCTGATGGTGGAGCCCTCGAACAGGGAGTAGCGCACGCCGAGGTCGAAGCCCGGGAGCAGGTCGGAACGCAGCGTGTAGCCCCACGACGGCGTCGTGAGGCCGCGGATCGCCGAGTGCGTCTGCCGCGCCGTCTCGAAGTTGTAGCTCAGGGCGTCGAAGTTCACGGAGAGGAGCTTGAGCTTCTCGCCCGCCTCCGGGTTCGAGTCGTTCGCCGATTTCGTCTTCGCTTCGACGTTCGTGCTGAGGCCGAACGTGAGCGAGTTCTGTCGAAGGCCACCCAGGTATCCGAGGCCGCCGTTCGGGCTGACGCGGGAATACCCGCGCGCGGCAAGGTACGCGTCGCTCACGTTGGCGGACGGCGCGTACGAATAGCCGATCATCGGCGAGATGGAGTGCCGGATGGCCGCGAAGGGGCCGAAGCCGCCGAACAACCCGAACAGCGTGGGCGATGCGGACAGGCCGAACGTGGCGCGCTTGGACTGGTGCACCCATTCGCCGCCCGTACGCTCGTTCCGCACCCAGAACGGTCCGCCGTCCACGTTCGAGAACGAGACGGTCGGCGTCATGTTGAACTTGTTCCGGAACAGTGGTGGCAGGGTGAACACCGGCGTCCAGTCCACGCTCGTGCTGTACGTCGTGGAATAGATCCGCTGGGTCTGTACCCCCGTCTCCACGTCCGTCACGATCGCGCTTTCCGGGAAATCGTTCCGCTGCGACGCGATCGTGAAGTTGTTCCCCAGGTTGTAGCCGAAGATCTGGAACGGCGTGCTGAACGACAGGTGGCTGTCGTACGAGTTGCGCCGCAGGGTGTCCCCGAAGATCGTGTCCTGTCCCGCCGCCGTCTTGCCGAGCCGCCTGAGGAGGCCGAGCGACGACGGTTGATCGATGCCGGTGACCTGGTGCGAGGTGTAGCTCAGGTTCGGGGTCCAGACGAGCCAGCTCGCGAGGTTCAACGGGCTGGTGGTCATGCTGAAGGTGGGGAACGACTGGTCCACCTGCGTGCGTCCGGGAGACTGGCTGCGCGTGCCCCCCAGCGTGAAGTTGAGCGGCCCGACCTTCTGGTTGTAGGTCGCCGCCGAGCGGATGGTGGAGAGCACGGCGTAGGGGTTCACCGTCGTCGAGCGCTGCACGCGGTCGTTGCTCGTGTAGTTCAGGTCCATGCGCAGGGAGCTGTTGCGCGTGAAGTCCTGGGCGTGACCCCACGTCACCGAGGTGCTCCTGGCGTCCCCCTGCAGGGTCTGCGAGGCGGCGATGTTTCCGCTGACGTACCGCTCGAGCCACCGGTAGCGGAATTCGGCGTTGTAGCGCGTGAAGCCTCCCACCTGATCCGGCGGGACCTGCCCCGCCGAGCTGCGCCAGTCGAGCCACGCCTGGGCGTCCACGTAGTCGCTCATCGCCCAGTAGTAACCCAGTCCCTCGATGTTGCGCCGGTAGGACGGGCTGTTCCGCACGATGTCGCTCACGCCGATGTTCGGCGAGAGGATGCCGCTGTGGCGCCCGGGACGGATGTCCTGGAAGAGGAAGGGCAGCCACATCACCGGGACGTCGCCGATGTACAGCACCGCCGGCCGCGCGACGACGAAGGAGCCCGTGCGCTTGATCTCCTTCGCCTTGAAGTAGTAGTCGGGGATGGAGTCGTCGCAGGCGGTGATGGTGCCGTCACGCAGGTAGTACGTGGCCGAATTGGCGCTCTTCGCCGAGTCACTCGACGCGATGACGACCACCCGCTCGCCGGTGATCTGGAGGGTCTCGCCGCTCTGCGGAATGGACGTCCGGATGTCGCTCACGCTGGCGCGACGGTTGGCGATGTCGTACGTGCCCGGCCCCCGGCTCACGATGGGCGCCTGCCCGGGCGTGACGAACACGCTGCGACCCGTGGAGTCGGTACCGACCCGTACCGTGCTCCCCGACCCGCTGTAGGCGATGGTGTCGGACTTCACGATCTGGGAGTCGCGCTGCACCACTGCATTCTTCGTGAACAGCAGGGCGCGCGAGATCGCGTCGAAGGTGATGTCCTCCGCCTTGTACCGCGTCACTGTGTAGCCCGGCAGGTTGAGCAGCCGCTGCATCACCGAGTCGGGGGGCGCGAAGTTGGCCCTGGCGATGGTGTCCTTCGCCGCCGCGGTATCGCGTCGCGTCGTCGTATCGGCACGCGTCGGGAGCGGACGGCCGCGCTGCTGCGCGACGAGGGAGCGGGGCGCCCACGCCAGCAGCGCGACGAGGACGCCCGCCGCGATTGCCGAGCGCCTGAGGTGGATCACGCCGAGGCTCCGCTCGCGGCCTGCTCCGCCGCATCTGCCGCGGCGGCGGCCTTGCGCCGGCGATAGACGAGGTACGAGAGGCCGATGCTCAGCTCATAGAGCAGGTAGAGCGGCACCATCAGCGCCACGGAGGTAACGAACAGGTCACCCGGAGTAATGATCGCCGCACTGACGTACGCCGCCACCAGCGCATGGCGACGGTACCTCGACAGGAACTTCGGCGTGACGAGTCCGATGGCCGACAGGATCAGGATGGCGATCGGCAGCTCGAACACGGCCCCCATCGCCAGTACCATGCTCGACACGAAGCCGAAGTAATCCGATGCGGTGATCATCTGATCGAACGCCTCGTCCCCGATCGCCGAGAGGAACTTGAGCGTCATCGGCAGGACGAAGTACCAGGCGAGCACCGCGCCGGCGATGAAGAGCAGCACCGCCCCGAGGATGACCGGGACGGCGATACGCTTCTCCTTCTGATACAGCGCCGGGGAGAGGAAAATCCACACCTGGTAGAGGATCACCGGCAACGCGATGACGACGCCGACGATGATCGCGGACTGGATCAGGATGGAGAAGCCTTCACCCGGATGCGTGTACATCAGGCGGCGACCGTGCAGGTAGGGCAGCATCGGGCCCTGCATCCAGACCAGCAGGTGGAACTTCAACACGATGAAGAAGCCGACGCCCACCCCAACGACGAGCGCCGCCAGCGACCAGATGATTCGCCAGCGGAGCTCTTCGAGGTGGTCGAGAAATGGCATCTCGGCCGAACTTCCCATCGTGCGTCCTCGTTATCTGCCGAGCGTTCGCAGCTGCGCGCGCGCCAGCTCCGCCTCGTCGGAGCGCGGATAGTCCTTGATGATACGCTCGAACGCCGCGCGTGCCTGGGGGATCCGTCCCGCCTCGCGCATCGAGAGCGCCTGCTTGTACAGCGCCGTCGCTGCCTTCGGCGACGAAGGATAACGCTGGACCACGAGCCCGTATACCGAGTCCGCCGCCACCTGGTTCCGTTCCGAGGCATACGTGGCGGCGATGTAGATCATCGCCTCCGGGGCGTCCTCGGAGTTGGGATACTGCTGCAGCAGCTGCTCGAACCCGCTCCGCGCCACCCGCATGCTGCCGCGGCGCATCTGGTCCAGCGAGCTCTGGAAGAGCTGCGCTGGCCCGGGGCCCGGCGGGGCCGGCTGCGCCGAGTCCGGCGTCCCGGGCGGAACCGCCACCGCCGCGTTCTGGTTGCGCTCCTCGAGCGACGCCCGCAGCTCCTGCAGGCGGCGCTGGCTCTGCCCGGTCAGCTCCTGGATCTGGAGGAGCTCCCGTCCCATCTCGTAGTGGTCCGTGGCGACGGAGGACTGCAGCCGCGCCAGGCGCGCGCTGATGGCGCGCACCGAGTCATTCGACACCGACACCGCACTCAGGAGCGCCTCCACCCGCATCCGCTGCGCCGAATCGGCGCGAGCGGATGCGGCCTGCATGGAGCTCAGCTGATTCTGCAGCATGAAGACGTCCCGCTTGGAAGCGAGACATCCACATGCCAGCAGGGCGGCGGCCGGGGCGACCGCCTTGAGCCGCATCATGCGCCCGGCCGTACCAGCGAGCCGGCGTTGCGCGCCTCGAACTCCGCGCGGCGGTTCTGCTGGTACGCCCCCTCGTCGCTCCCCTGCACCGCCGGCTGGGACTCGCCCATGCTCTGGGTGGTCAGGCGCGCGCCATCGATTCCCTTGCTCACGAGATATCGCTTCACCTGCGCCGCGCGGCGCTGGCCGAGGGCGAGGTTGTACTCGTCCGAGCCACGCTCGTCGGTGTGACCGGTGATGACCACCGTCACGCCGGGGTTCGCGTTGAGCACCGCCGCCTTCTGGTCCAGCGTCGCCATCGCGTCGTCACGCAGCGCGTCCCGGTCGTAGTCGAAGTAGACGCGGGCAGCCAGGATGTCGGCCAGCTCGGCCTGCGTCTGCGCACGGGCGGCAGCGTCACGAGCCTCCGCGGCGCGAGCCGCGGCGAGCGAATCGGCACGGCGCTGGGCGGCGGCGATGGAGTCGGCGCGCTGCTGCGCGCTGTTGTCCGGCGCGGGGGTGGGAGCCGGCGCGGGTGCCGGCGGCGTGCGACGGCAGCCGGCGATGCCGACCGAGGCGACGACGAGGAGCGAGAGGACGGCGGTACGATTGGTCATGCTGATCTCCAGGAACGTGGCATGGTGGGATGCCAGTTGGACGTCATTCGCCGGCGAGGCGGGGTGACCATGCCGGCAGGCGAACCGGGGCGCCGCGCGTCAACTGACGCGTGCGCCCACTCTCCGCGTCGAGCACCCAGAGCTGCCGGGTACCCCCCCGCGTGGAGACGAACA
>CAMLIU010000081.1 GCA_946479995.1 uncultured Gemmatimonadota bacterium
AAGAGAGAGGAGCCCTGCCGAGGCGGAGCACCGACGACACGGTGCGGAACAGAGAGGACTCCGCTCACTGCCGCCGAAGCACGCGCCCCGGACGGAGGTCCATGTAGCGGCCGCGATCCACCGCCGCCACGCCGTTCACGAGCACGTAGTCGATGCCCACGGCGTACTGGTGCGGGTTCTCGAACGTCGCGCGGTCGGCGATGCGGGCGGCGTCGAACACGACGACGTCGGCTACCGTGCCGTCGCGCAGCACGCCGCGATCCGTCAGTCCGAGCCGCGCGGCCGGCATGCCGGTCATCTTGTGCACTCCCTGCTCGAGCGTGAGCACGTGCTCGTCGCGCACGTAGTGGCCGAGCACGCGCGGGAATGTGCCGTAGCCGCGCGGGTGCGGGTGTCCTTCTCCAGGGGTGCTGAGTCGGCCGTCGGAGCCGATCATCACCATCGGGTGACGCATGATGCGCTCGACGTCGCCTTCGTCGAGCACGTGATAGATGGCGTTGGCGCCGCCCTTCCGCTCCGCCTCGATGACGAGCGTGGCGCCGTTCTCCGGCGTGGGGGCGAGGCCGCGCCGCTTCGCCCAGTCGGCGAGCGTCTTCCCCTCGAGGGTGCGGTCCCAGGTGACCTTCGCGAACTGCACGCGGGCGATGTCGCCGCCGCCGCGATCGTTGAGGATGTTGAACACGATGCCGCGGCGGATGCTGTCGGCGAGCGCGGGATCGGCGAGCCGGCGCGCGAAGGCGCTGTCGCCGTCGGCGAGCGCCCAGCTCGGGATGAGCACACTGATGCCGGTGTGCGTCGCCGTGTACGGATAGACGTCGGCCATCACGTCCACGCCGGCAGCGCGCGCCGAGTCGAGCATGTGCAGCGTGACCGCGCTCTTCCCCCACATCGCCTGGCCCACCGCCTTGTGGTGGGTGAGCACGATCGGGATGTGCGCGCGACGTCCGATCTCGATCGCCTCGGCGACACCGTCGAGCAGGCCGAGTCCTTCCTCGCGCAGGTGCGACGTGTAGATGCCGCCCGAGTCGGCGGCCACCTGCGCGAGCGCGACGACTTCGTCCACGTTGGAGTAGGCACCGGGGATGTACTTCAGGCCGGTGGACATCCCGAACGCGCCCTCGTGCATCCCCTGCGCGATCATGCCGCGCATGCGCGCGAGCTCGGCGTCGGTGGGCGCGCGGTCGGCATCACCCATCACGGCGCGCCGCACGGTGTTGTGGCCCACGAGATACGCCACGTTGATGCCGATCCGCTGCTTCTCGCGGGCGGCGAGGTACGGCGCGAACGGCCACGGCGAGCTGCCATCCGGCCCGCCGAGCGCGGTGGTGACTCCCTGCGTGACGGCACTCTTCGCCCCCGGCAGCTGCGGCAGCGGATCGAGGTGCGCGTGCATGTCGATGAAGCCGGGCGCGACGATGCGGCCGGTCGCATCGATGACGCGCTTCGCGCTCGTGCGCGCGAGCGGTGTGCGCGACACGGCGACGATGTGGTCACCGACGATGGCGACGTCGGCCCGGTAGCGCGGCGCACCGGTGCCGTCGATGACGGTGCCGTTGGTGATCAGGATGTCGTAGCGCGGCTGCTGGGCGGAGGCAGTCGCGAACGCGCAGAGGAGGCCGAGGAGGAGAGAACGCATGGCGTCGACCGGAAGGTCGGAAGGTCGGAAGGTCGGAAAGTCTATCGACCAACGTCCATCAGTCCATGGTCCATGGACTAATAGACCATGGACCATGGTCTATGGTCCATGGACCGTAGTCCATCAGCCCCACTTACCCCCTACCCGCGTCCGAGCTTACGGCTGCGCCACCACCGTGTACACCACCGTTACCGCCTGCGCATCAGCCGCCGCCCGTGGGCCTGTGCGGCCGTTCACGAGATAATGCAGCGGCAGGTCGCTCTGGGTGGTGACGGGGATCCCCGTCACGACGTCGGCGGCGGTCGTGTCCAGGACGACCGGCCCGGCACTCGTGGCGCCCGCGGGAGGCGTCAGGGTTACGACGAGGGCGCTGCCGCGAGGCAGTGCGCGGTCGAGCGAGGCGACGATCTTCCGGTCGGGTTGACTGGTGGCGATCGACCAGCTGCCTCGGCTCTCGTCCTGCGCACCCTGGAGCGACATCGGCCTCGTCATTGGCGCGACGGAGCCATGGCTCGCGGGAAGAATCCGGAAGATCACGAGCTGCGATGCAGTCTGCTGTGCGCCGAGCGGGCGCACCGCGGAGCCGGACGCCACGGCGAGCGCCAGCCCAAGCCCTCCAAGCACCCACGATCCCTGTCGCATGGTCCCGCCTGAGCCCCGAGTTCCAAGGCAAGGGGCGCGTCGGTGCGCCCCGGCCGGCTTCGAGATTCAGTATCGGGATTTCCGTACCAGAACTGCTCAGGCGGGGAAAATCGGGACAAAGTGCGACACCGTCCCGGACTCGCTCCTCATTGCCGGCCGGCAGTTCTTGGATTCTGCAAGAGGGCGGGCCGCCGAGCGGCCCACGGGCGGCCGCGACTCGAGCGTCATCGCTGCCGTTCCTGCTGCTCCTGCTTGTCCTGCTTCGACTCATCGAAGCCGTCGCCGCCGACGATCTTCACCCTGCGCCGCCGCGGCACGAGGCGGAAGTCCACCACGAGTGTACCGCCCGCCTGGAGCTCGGTGCTCACACGCTCGTGCTCCCACTGCGTCTGCGGCGCCAGGTCGCCCTGGACCACGATCGTCCACGCCCCACTCGGCACATCGGTGAACAGGTACTGTCCGCGGGCGTCGGTGGTGCGGTACAACGTGTCGCGCCCGCCGATCAGGAGGACCGTCACGCCTTCCATAGGGCCCCCGTCGGCGAGGGAATCCGGCTCGGCTCCCATCCCCGTACGCGCCATGACGAGGCGGCGAACCGTGCCCATGACCCGACCCGCCGGCTCGACGGCGACGCTGAAGGTGGCCGGTCGGCGTGCGCCGCTGTCCACCCTGACGTTCGGGTTTCCGTTGAACACGGTGGGCCCGTTCGTGAGCTGCTGCGCGAGCGCGACACGATATGAGCCCGCGGGAAGCCCGGCAAAGCTCACGCGTCCGTCGTCGTCGGTGATCGCCGCCTGCGGACCGAGTCGCACCAGTGCGCCGCCGATGCCGCGCCCGGTCTGCTGGTCCACCACGCGACCCTGCACCCGGCCCGGCTCGCGCGACGGGCCGATGGGAAGCTGCAGCGGCGTGCTGTACTCCAGGTACGCCAGTCGCTGCCCGAGGAGCGCTTCGTGGAGGTCCTGGCCGCCGATGCGCACACGGGCGGTCACGGTCGCACCGTTGGGCAGCAGCTGCATCAGTCGCGCGTCGACGGATGCATAGCCGACATCGGGCTGCTGCGTGCGCGAGCTGGCGCCCATCACGGCGAAGCGCGTGCTCCGGGTCAACTGGAGCTGCGCGTCCACGCCCAGCATGGCGACGCGCTCCGCGCCGCGTAGCACGAGCGCGTCGCGGCTCGATTCGCCGAAGAGCGACAGCGTGCTCGCTCCCGCCTGCACGCTCACGCCCCCGTTGACGGTCGCGTAGGCGCGTGTCGTGGAGTCCAGCAGCGTCACCTGTCCCGACTCCCCGCTTCCCCAGAAGCGCAGCGGACCCAGTCCCTGCTCGGCGCGCGCGGTGACGCCGCGCTGCATCTCGACTCCGGGCAGCTGCGAGATCGCGCGGGCGTACGACGTGTAGCCCACGGCGAAGCGCCCCCTGTACGAGAGCTCGGCGACGCCGGTGTGCAGGTCGTAGGTGCGCCGAAGCGAGAAGAAGCGTGCGGACGTGCGCGAGGCGGCGAACGAGCCGCGCAGCTGCAGGCCGGCCACGGGCGCCGAGGACAGGCTGGCGTAGTCGTAGCGTGAGTCGCGCAGTGGCCCCGCGTAGCTGGAGTCGGCCTCGAGATGCCCAAGATCCAGGTGCAGCGCGGTGCCTCCGCCCATCCGGGCGGAGCGGGCGACCCCGCGACCCGCGTCGCTGGTGCTCGCGGCGTATTCGAGATCCACCCTCATGTCGCCGACGGGATTCACCGAGCCGGTGGCGGCGAGGATCCGGCCCGCGAAGGGGCCTTCGCGCCGGTCGACACCGCTCGCACCAAGGTGCGGCGAGCTGAAAAGCCGGTTGCTCCCGACCTGCACGAACGCCCCCTGCTCGGTCCCTCCGTCGGGCTGGAAGCGGAAACGCTGCGCGAAATAGCCGATGCCGAGCGAGCTGTCGCCGAGCGTGAGGCGGCCGCCGGTACCGCGCTGGGACGCGCTCGTGAGCCGCGATGCCTGGTACAGCGCGTCACCACCCTCCACGCTGAAGTGCGTTCCCACCAGCTGGCCGTGGTATTCCTCGCGATCCCCGAAGGGCGAGCCGAGCGCCGGCCTGCTTCGCACCACGAAGTCGAGCCGCTCGCTGCCGCCGTCGCGCAGCGCACCGCCGCCAATCAGCTCGTAGCGGGACACACCCGCCACGTCCTCGGCGGCACGCACACGCAGCGTGGAGCTCACGGTGTGCAACCCGGCGTCTCCACCCGCTCGCTGAACCACCGTGATGCGCGCGCTCGACGTCGCGGTCACCGTGGAGTCGGTAACGTCCGCCACGCGCAGGACGAGCACGTCGTCCACGGCTTCGGCGTTCGGGAGCTCGGCGGCGACGCGGACCGACACGATCCTGGACTCGTTCGCCGCGAGGGTGAGCGTGGTATCTGGTCGCTGGACCGTGCCGGCCGAGCTGCGTGCACGGATGGAGAAGGTCGCGACGGTGTTCCCGGCGTTATGGACGAGAAATCGGCCCTCGTACGGGGTGCCGGACACGGCGTACGTCGGCCGTTCGGCCAGCGCGACCTGCACGCCACGTCGCGAGCGGACGTCGACGAGGAGCGAATCGGCGAGCAGGAAATGGCCCCAGGCGTCGATGGCGCGGAGGCGGACGGCATAGCGCCCGGCCGCGGTGCGTGAGGGAATCCGCAGGCTCACCATCCAGATGTCGCTCGCCCGCGGTCCGAGCGTGAAGGGACTCTCGCCCAGGACGACGACCCAGCCGGACGGCGGCGAGATTCGGGAGACCACCGTGAGGGTGTCGAGCGACGGATTGCGAACCTGGAGCGTTGCCGTGATCGTCCCGCCGGCATCGCCCACGAGGGCGCCGACGGGACGCTTCAGAAGCAGCCCGACCGGCTTGCGCATGGACGGCGGCCCGACGAGGAGGGGCTCCTGCGCCAGCACCGTGGGTGCATGCGCCCCCAGCACGATCGCGGCGAGCGCAGCCCGGCGGCACAGGCGCAGCATCGCGCTCAGAAGGTGAGCTTGTACTGCGCGGCGGACACCGTGTCGTCGCCGGTGTCGGCGAAGACGAGTGCCTTGTACACGCCAGCCGGCAGCGCACCGAAGCTGAACCGCTGCCTCAACGAGCTTCCGGGATAGAGCAGCCCGCGCTGCTGCTCGATGCGCTTTCGCAGCGTTCCCCTCGCGTCATAGAGCTCGACCCACAGGTTCGGGCGATACGCGCGTTCCCCCGTGTTCTGGACGGCGATGTCGAAGACCCGGGCGCCGGTGGAGTCGATGCTGAAGCCCTGCCGGGTGATGCGTACCTTCCGTGACCCGGCGGCAGGGAGCTGAGTGGCTACCTGGACCGCGTAACGGAACACGGCGCCAAGCCCGATCTCACCACGTCGCGCCTGCGGCGGAAGCCGAGGCTGCCCCTCCACCATGATCGCGCTCCAGTAGGTGCCGCGCAGCGAGTCGATCGCCGGTACCGTCACCACGTAGTTGAGCACGACGTCCGCCAGGGGCGGAATCATGAGCGAGGATGCGGACGGCTTGACCCAGGCGGCGTTGGAACGCGGTACGGTGCCCGCGCTGTCGAAGTTCGACGTACCGTCTGCCGAGAAGCGGTAATCCGTCTGGTAGACGCGCACCGGCTGCGGCTGCGACGTCAGGTTGCGGACGGTGATGGAGCTCGAGTACCGCTGGCCTGGACCGGCTTCATGCTCGTCGACGGCGTTGCCGACCACGGCAATCTGCGCGGTGGCACGAACGGGCGTCGCGAGCACGGACGCTGCCACCAGTGCACACGTGAGCAGTCCTGTGGCGTGGCGCGACGGCAGGCTCCGAAAGGCAGGGATGAAGGCGAGAGGCGACATCGGTCGTTACGGGCCGATCGTGAGCGTGACGTTACGCGTGAACGGCGCGAGCACCCCGGCGCTTGCCGTTGCGGAAAAGGAGTAGCTCACCGTACCCGTGGTCGTGACGTTGCCATTGGGGGGAGTGATGTTGACGACCATGTCGACCGGGGTGATTCCGAGGACCTTGGCTCCCTGGTTCGTACCGAGGGGATACGTGAGGGTCAACGTCAACGTCGTGTTCGGCGGCATCGGCTGATCGAGCTGCGCCCGGATGCGCAGGATGCCGTCGTTCTTCTTGGTAGTCGTGGAGAAGTTGCCTGCGCCGTTGGAGACCGAGGTGGGACTCTGTCCCGCTACTGCCGAGGCAATGGTGAAGGTGCCGCCACTGCCGATCGCGAAGGTGATCGTCTGCGCCGCTACCGCCCTGCTGCCGAACATCAGCAGGGCGGTAGCGAGCAGGCAGCGCACGACGCTCTTCACGGGAGCTCCTGATCACGCCGAGCAGGTGCTCAGGCGCCCGGCGTCATGGTGTACGTCACGACGCGGGAGCTCGGCGCGACCACGCCCGCCGCCGCCGTCGCGGAGAAGGTGTAGGTGACCGTCAGGCTGGGGGCCGCGACCTTCGTGATGCCCGTGACGAGGTCCTGGGCCGTGGTCGAGAGGTTCTGCGCCGTCGGCGTCGCCCCGCCGGGCGCGGCGAGCAGGACGCCGAGCGTGAGGCCGCTGGGCATGTCGGTCGGGATGCTGGCCGAGATCTTCGCGCCCGTCGTGTTCGTGGTCACCGACCAGCGGGAGGTCGCGTCGGTCACCGGCGCCGGATCGCTACCGGCGGTGGCCGTCGTGATGGTCAGGGTGACCGGGGTCGAAGTGATGGTGAACTGGTTGATCGGCTTGACCTCGAAGTTCACCGTCTGGGTCGACTGGGCGCC
>CAMLIU010000082.1 GCA_946479995.1 uncultured Gemmatimonadota bacterium
GGGTGCTCCGCAGGTCGCCGAGCACGACGACCGATTCCGCCCGGACGCGGCGGATAAGGCGCGCGAGCTCCTGGATGCGTGCCTCACCGATCCGCGAGTCCACGACGATCCGGCCCTCGGTGCGGAACCCGTAGTCCGGGTCGAGGTCGACGGCTGGATCGTCACCGTCGGCGACGATGATCGCCGGCACGAGCCGTCGCGCCTCCGGCAGCAGCCACGCCGTGAGCATGGCGAGCATGCCGCGCGTCACGAACAGCGCGGTGGTGGTGAATGCGGTGAGAACCCCGACGGCGGCGAGCGAGGTCAGCGTCGGCTCGGGCCACATGCGCGCCCAGTACACGACGAGTGCACCGAGTGCACTGCCGAGAAGGAGATTCTGCGTTGGGTAAGTGGGCGCCGAGCGTCGATAGCTGCCGGTGAGCGCGAGGGCGAGGACGACCGCTGCTGCCACCTCGCCCGCGCTCGTGTACGGGATGCTCAGCGACCCGAGCGACTGCACGCCGAGACGCACCGCGATCGCGGCGCCGGCGGCAGCCAGCGCGTCGCCCAGCACGAAGGTCATCGTGCGCAGCGCGCGTCGTCCGAACAGGCGCCGCGCCGTGGCGGCCTTCGACTGGTGCAGCGCAACGTCGGGCTGCACGAAAACCGAGATGTCGCGCTCCTGCACCGGCGCGACTTCGTCGTACTGGAGTTCCTCGCTGCTGACTGCTTCCAGGCGTTGCGTAGTGCTCATGTGGTGGTGTCTGGTGACACGCCGTAGCCACGCCAAGTATACTTGACGTCACACGTCTTCGGACCATCTCCGTCCGCTGCAATGAGCAAGTCCTTCGCCACTCCCGGTGCCATTGCCCGACACTGTGCCAGCGTGACGCGATTGCGACGACCCACCGGCCTGCTCGCCCTGCTGCTCGGCGCGACCGCCGGCGCCGCTCCCCTGCTGCATGCCCAGGTGGTGCCGGGAAGCGGCGCCGCCATCGGTACAATTTCAGCCGACCGGGCGCGTGTGCGCCAGATCACAGGCGCGCTCCCCGAGTCGACGACGACCACCGACTCACTGCCACACCTGCTACCCGTGCTTCCGACGGTCCGTTACATCTGGAACTCGGACCTGCCGAATGGAGGCAACGACGCCGGGCTCTGGGCGGGCCGCGGAGCCAACGTGAGCGTCACGGGAGGGGTGGAGTACCGGCGCGCCTTTCCGAGCGGCCTGCTGCGCGTCGTCGTCGCCCCCGAGGTGGACTACAGCCACAACCTTCCCTTCGTCGTCTTCGACGGCCGCCAGCCTGGCCGCTCGGCGTTCAGCTCGCCATGGCACATCGGGCAGTCGTCAGCCGATCTCCCCCTCCGCTTCGGTGACCTTCCGGTGCGGGCAGTCGGGCTCGGCCAGAGCTCGGTGACCTTCACCATGCCGCGCGTGGAGCTCGGTGCCTCCGCCGCGAACGAGTGGTGGGGACCGGCGCTAAGGAACACGCTGCTGCTGAGCAACAATTCAGCTGGCGTGCCGCGACTGTTCGCGCGCACCGCTCGGCCCCTTCGCACGCGGGTCGGACAGTTCGAAGGACGTGTCTTCATCGGCGCTCTCACCGAGTCTCCCTTCTTCGACGAGAACCACAGGAACGACATCCGCTCGCTGAGCGGACTCCTCGTGACCTACCGGCCAGCCATCGACAGCGGCCTCACGATCGGTCTCTCGCGCCTCGTGATGGCGCGCGCCTCCTCCGGCCTCGGGGTGATCCCCCACCTGCTCGACGTCGTGCTCCAGTACCAGCCGATCCAGCCCGAAGCCGACACCAACAGCACGGGCCAGAGCTACCAGCGCACCGACCAGCTCTTCTCGCTCTTCGCGCGCTGGGTGTTCCCGGAAAGCGGCTTCGAGACCTACGTGGAGTGGTCGCGCATGGAGCTGCCGCGCTCGATCGGCGAGTATCTCGAAGTGCCGCAGAGCACCCAGGGCTACACGATCGGGCTGCAGTATGCCCAGCCGCACCGCAACGAGAGCTACTTCCGCCTGCAGGGGGAGGTGACGTTCCTGGAGCAGACGCAGGTGCTGCCGAACCATCCGCCGCCGGACTACTACACGGGACGGGCAGCGCCGCAGGGGTTCACCCAGCGCGGCCAGGTGCTCGGCGCGGCGATCGGGCCGGGCTCCTCCACCCAGTTCATCGGCATGGACTGGATGGCGAAGGAGTGGCAGGCGGGGGTGTTCGTGGGCCGGACGCGCACGGAGAACGATGCGCTGTATCGCCTCCTGACTCCCACGCCCGTGCAGCACGACGTGACCATCTTCTCGGGCGTCCGGGGCGGCGCGAGGCTGCCGTGGACGGACGTCTCCGGGGAGCTGACGGTCGGCCGGCGGCTGAACTATCTCTTCCAGAACGAAGGCTTCTTCGGCATTCCGATCAACGCCGCCGACATCCAGAACGTGACGCTCTCGCTGACAGTCTCACCGCGGTAAGCTGCGCTGGGGCGCGGGGCGACCGCGTCCGAACCTGCTCCACTCGAGGAGCACGGCCCGCTCGGCCGGTTGGATGGCGCGCCGCCAGCCCAGCACACCGAACGCGATCAGCATCACGGCCAGGTAACCGATCCTGGGCAACGCTCCCTGCACGAGCGTTGCGGCAAGCAGCGCTCCGAGGGCGCCCCCCGCGCCGAGCAGCGTACGCTGCAGGCGACCTTCCGGCTCCGGCACGAATCGGTGGGCGGCGAACAGCAGCCCACCGGCGTCGAGCGCCGCCCGCGCGGTCCACGCCACCGCCACGCCGGCGATGCCGAAGCGATGCGCGAGCCACCACATCCCAGCCAGGTAGAGCGGCAGCTCGGCAAGGTGCAGCTTCGCCGTGATGTCCGGTCGGCCGATCCCCTGCACCACCGCGAACGGCGCCTGGGCGACGGCGTTCACGAAGATGCCGATCGCCAGCCACTGCAGGACCACCGTGCTCGCGCTGGCGAAATCGCGTCCGACCCAGAGCGTCAGTCCCTCTCGTGCGAACAGGACGATGACAAGCAGCACCGGGAACATCGTCAGCACGATGACTCTCACCGCGCGCTCGAACAGCTGCGCCGTCCGCACGCGGTCGGTCGCGAAGGTCGCGGCGAAGGCGGGAAAGAGCACGGCGATCATCGCGAGCGGCAGCACGAGGAGCTTGGAGACCACCTCGTACGGCGTCACGTAATGGGCGACCGCCGCGAGAGGAAGCATGGCGCCGATGACGAACCTGTCGAGGTACGCCATGAGCGGGCTCACGATGTTGCTGACCGTCATCCAACCCCCGTAGCGGACCAGCGGGATCACCACGCGGCGGCGAATGCGCAGTCGCTCCCGGAGGAACTCGTAGCGCCAGATACACGCGACGAGGTACGCGAGCCAGGACAGCAGGCGACCGACCACGAGGGCGCCGACGACCGGTCCCAGCGCAGACGAGAAGGGAAGCACCGCCAGGGGCCCAAGGAAGGTCACCAGTGCGATGGGGATCCTGAGTGCGGTGCCGAGGCCGAAATGCTGGTGCGCCTCGAGGATCCCTCGCAGCCCCGAAGACGTGACGACGAAGGGGAGCGAGATCGCCAGCAGGTAGAACGCCGTGCGGCTCTCGTGCTGGAGAGCGGGGGGAACGTGGAGCCCTCGCTCCACGATCCATGGCGTGCAGGCGAACACGATTACGGACCCGGCGATCCCGAGCGCGAGCATGAGCCCGAGCGCCGTCCACGTGACTTCGCCCAGGTCGTCGGCGCCGTCCACGTCGCCGAGCCGGGCGGCGACGGCCTGGGTCAGCGCGCGGCCGAGTCCGAGGTCGAACAGGCCGAAATAGCCGATCGCGGCCCAGGCCAGGGTGAGCACGCCGAAACGCGCTGCGCCGAGATGCGCGATGAGGATGGGGATGGCGACGACCGCGGCCGCCATCGGTACTACCTGACCGAGGAGGTTGAGGAGCGTGTTGCGTGCGAGCAGCCGTGAGCTGGTCACCATGCCCGAACGGGACGCGGCGCCGAGCAGCGGCTCATGGGCCCACCGCACTGAGGATCACGGGGGGGTAGACCCGACGATCGCGGAAGGTGTGGCTCGGCCAGATGCTCACTCCCGTGATGATCGTGCTGTCGGTGGGCGTGAGGTACGCGGCAAGAGTGCCGACGAGTGTTCCGTCCTCGACCGCAAAGATTGCCGAGTCTCCGGTCGTCGGGTAGAGATGGATGCGGCCGGCGGCGTTCGTCGGCGCGCGATAGACGCCGTTCGCCTGTCCGGGCCCGCGCAGCGCTATCCCGCCGGTGCGGCGGAACTCGACGGGCATTCCCTCCGGACGGGCAGCGAGGTTGCTGCGCAGCGCGAACTCCGCCACGAAGTCGAAGTAGAGGAAGGGGACCCAGCGCTCGTTCAGATTGGCGTCGCCCCGATGCTCGCGGGTATCGAGCTCTACGCCGTGCAGGCGGTAGGACGGATATCCCGGCGTGGAAACCTTCACGTCGGCGATGAGCGCGCCCGAGGACTGCGGAGCGAATTCCGCGCGCCAGAATCCGCCCCCTGCCGTCGTCGTTGAGAGAGACTCTGCGGCGACCTCGATTCCGCCGGTCCGGATGATGTCGATCCGCACGCCGTCGATCCCGACCCCCGTGACGGCGTCCACCATCTGGCCGCCGGCGGCAAGGTACCGACCGTCGGAACAGCCGATGACTCCGGCACAGGGGTCACATGCCGTGATCGCCAACGCCAGCGAGGTGATCTGGAGGAAGAGTCGCACTGGTCGCACGAATTGAGGGACGGGGACAGCCAGCAAGCTAATCGACGTTCGATGCCGCGCCCACGCGGCCGCCCCCGGGCGTGAAAGCTCTCCGATCTGGCGTGTAGATTCAGGCAGGACTTCTACCAGCCTGAGCACGGCCGAATGAAACGCAGCCTCGTCACGATCATCTCCCCCACCTACAACCAGGAGCGGTATGTGGCCCGGTGCGCCGAAAGCGCCCTGGCCCAGACCTACCAGGAGTGGGAACAGATCTTCGTCGACGACGGGTCCACCGACGCCACGCGGGAGATCATCACCGGGTTCAACGATCCGAGGATCCGCCTGCTCACCCTTCCACACGGTGGCCTCGGCACCCTGAAAAGGAGCTATAACGCGGCACTCGCGGCCTCCGGCGGATCCCTGATTGCCATTCTCGAAGGAGACGACCTCTGGCCGCCGGACAAGCTCGCGACGCAGGTGCCCTCGTTCGAGAGGGCGGATACCGTGCTGTCGTGGGGCCGCGCCGACCTGGTCGACGATCAGGGTTCGATCGTCGGCGAGGTCGCGACGATGCGCGAGAAGCACGCATCGGTCCGCATCACCACGGCGGACGCCTTTCACCGGCTGACCCGGCGGAACTTCCTCGTTCCCACCGTGACCGTCATGCTGCGTCGGAATGCACTGGACGCGATCGGAGGCTTTCGGCAGACGGGAAGCTCGATGCTGGTGGACCTCCCGACCTGGCTCTGGGCGACGGCAACTCACGAGGGCCACGTGGAGTTCCTGAATCATCGGCTCGGCTTCTACCGACTTCATGACGTCCAGGCGAGCCAGCAGAAGCGCGCCCAGATGACGCGGGAGCACTTCACGGTCGTCCGAACGGTCGAGTCGAAGATTGGCGCGGATGCACTGCGACGCGTCGGATGGTCGAGCGAGGCACGCAAGCGCGCCGAAAGCCGGGCCTGGATCGCCGAGGGCGAGCTGGCGCTGGAGGCGGGACGGCCGCGCGAAGCGCGGCAGGCGGTCGGTCGCGCCATGCGTGCCGGGTCCGGGTGGGCGGATCGCGTGCTCGCAGCCATCGGGCTGCTCTCGTCGTTCATCCGCGTCGATCTCGTGCGCGTCGCCTTTGCGCTCCGCGCCTGGATGCACCGCACGCGAGGGGGCGCCGCGAGCAGCGCTACACGCTTCTAGCCGGCCGACCGTCCAGCACCGCGTCGTAGACCTGCTCGGCGAGGGCGGTGGTGACGCTCTCGCGATTGTGCGCGAGGACTTCATCACGCGCGGCGTCGATCACGCCGCGCCTCAGGGATGCGTCGTCGGTGAGCCGCAGGATTGCCATGGCCATCTCGTGCGGAGCACCCGGAGGCACGACCAGCCCCGTGTCACCATCCCGGACCAGCTCGGGAGTTCCCCCGGTGGCCGTCGCCACCACTGGCACCTCGGCCATCATCGCCTGCACAACGGACGTGGCATAGGGCTCGGGCGTGCGCGTGGACAGCACGAACAGGTCGAACAGTCGATAGTAGAGCGCCTGGGCGCGCTGGAAACCGGCGAACACCACGAAATCCAGGCCCCGCTCAGCGACACGTCGCTTCAGCTCGTCCTCCACGTCGCCGACCTGTCCCCTGCCGCTGCCGACAACGAGCAGCTTGATCCTCGGGTCGGCTGCGTGCGCGAGGGCAACGGCCTCGACGACGTCCTCAGGTCCCTTCTCGGCGACGAGCCTGCCCATGAAGCCGACGACGATGTCGTCGTCTTCGAAGCCCCAGCGAGCACGCTCCGCAGCCACGGCGGCGGGATCGATGGTGACGAGCTCCTCGTCCATGGAGCTGCCGACGTGGACGACGGAGAAACGCGGATCGCTCCGCCCGCCGTAGTAGTCGCGGATGGCCGCCGACACGCAGATGAAGCGCTCCGCCCGGCCGGCAAGCAGGTGGAACGCGCGGCGGCCAAACAGGAAATCGCGCACCCACCAGATCAGGGGCACGCGCGTACCGACGAGCGCCACTGCGGCGATGTAGGCGGCGCGCGACGTATTCGCCACCACGATATCCACTCCCTCACGGCGTACCAGCCGCCGGAACGCCCACGCCGCGCGCAGGAGACGCAGCGGGATGGCCGGCGAGCGGCGTCGCAGCTGAGGCATCGGGAGGATGTGCACGTCCGCGCCGGCGTCCCGGTACAGATCGATCAGCATCGGCACCCGATCGGTGCAGGCGACCACCGGAAGGAAGCGGGAACGATCGAGTGCGGCGATGTGCGTGGCGAGCACCAGCTCGGCGCC
>CAMLIU010000083.1 GCA_946479995.1 uncultured Gemmatimonadota bacterium
GCCTTCCTTCGCTTGACTACATAACTCAGCCAAGCAGATCTACGCGCATTGCCTTGCAATCCATCTTACCAATCTTCACGCACCCTCTCGCGACCCGCCGGCTTGACGCCGATGGTCCGTCCGAGTGCACCTGAAGCTCGGTAAAGATTCCATTTCCCACGAATCGATCGCCGGCCAAAAGACCAGACCGACGACCCATCCTCTTTCCTTCACTTTTCAATCAGCAGTCCGCGATGAAACTCTCGCGGCGAGCCTTGCATTGTAAACGCGTGAGGTGATCGCGGCAAGTGCCGTACAGCATCACTTCATCACGTCCCCTTCGCTCGTCTCGCGATCGAACGCCTGCGCGCTCGAACGCGTTCAGCGAAGGGTCCGCAAACTACACAAATCCGGCGCTGACTTCAAGGGGAGCAGGACTGACGACGGACGCCTGCGCGTACACGTCGCGCACGTGCCGTTAGCATTCATGCATGCACAGCGCGATCGTCTCCAATCGCGGCGCTCGGCGGTGGGATGCCGGCCACCCGTGGATCTACCGCAGCGACGTCATCCAGCGCCCCGATGGGGACGCCAGTGCCGTCCGCGTTTCCGACCAGCGCGGCAAGCCACTCGGCGTGGCCCTCTGGAGCCCACGCTCGGAGATCTCGTTACGCCTTCTGGACCAGGATGCTGAGGCGACGATCGACGCAGCATGGTGGCGGCGACGTCTCGAGCACGTGCTCGCCCGACGGGCCGGCCTCGATACCGAGACGAACGCGTACCGGCTCGTGCACGGCGAAGGCGACGGCCTCCCCTCTCTCGTGGTGGACCGCTATGACCGGTGGCTCGTGGTCCAGTTGATGAGCGCCGGCCTGGAGCATTACCGCGGCGAGATCGTCAGCGCGCTCCGCGAGATCGCGCGTCCCGCAGGGATCCTCGCCCGCAACGACGTCTCGCTCCGCGTCAAGGAAGGGCTCGGCACCGACGTGGAGCTGCTGGACGGCGCCGTCCCGGACGAGATCGAGGTCGAGGAGCACGGAATCCGCTACCTCGCTGCGCCGTGGCGTGGGCAGAAGACGGGCGCCTTCCTCGACCAGCGTGAGAACCGTGCGCTCGTGGGGCGAGTGGCATTCGGCCAGGCACTCGACTGCTTCAGCTACCACGGCTCGTTCGCCCTCCACCTCGCCCGCAATGCCGAGCATGTCACCGCGCTCGACGCGTCATCGCATGCGCTCACTCGGGCCGCAGAGAACTTCCGGCGCAACGGACTCGACAACGGCACCTTCATCGAAGCGAATGCCTTCGAGTACCTGAAGGCGAGCGAACGAGAGCGGGTGCGGTTCGACACGATCGTGCTCGATCCGCCCGCGTTCGCCAAGTCGAAGCCGGCGCTCGCCGCCGGCCTTCGTGGCTACAAGGAGATCAACCTGCGCGCGATGCGACTGCTGTCGCCTGGCGGGCTGCTCTTCACGGCGAGCTGCTCATTCCACCTCACGAAGCCGCTATTCTTGGAGATGCTGCAGGCGGCCGCAGCCGACAGCGGACGACGCATGATCCTCCGCGAGCTCCGCGGGCAGCCGCTCGACCACCCGGAAGTGCTGACCATTCCCGAGACAGGCTACATCAAGGGAGCGCTGCTGCAGGCGGGAGACTGAGAGAAGGAGAGAAGGGAAGAAGGGGAGACGGGGAGCAGCGAACCAGCGCAGTTCCCGGTCTCCCCTTCCCTCCTTCCCTCCTTCCCTCCTTCTCTCAGTCCGCCTGACAGAGGGGACAGAAGTACGTGCTCCTGCCTCCCTGCACGATGCGCTCGATGGGAGTGCGGCAGCGGCGGCAGGGTTTCCCCTCGCGATCGTACACGTCGAGCTTGATGCGGTCATCCGACGTGTAGCGGGAACCGGTGGCCCGCTCGATCACGGCAGCGATCGCCGCGCGCAGCTTCTTCACCCGTGGCGGCGCGAGGTCGCGCGCCGGGAGACGCGGGTCGATTCGCGCGCGCCAGAGCGACTCGGCGGCGTAGATGTTCCCGAGGCCGGCGACGAGCTTCTGGTCGAGCAGGGCCGGCTTGATGGGACCGCGCCTGGTAGCCAGCGCCTCGCCGAGCTGTTCGGCGGTCCAGGAGGGATCCGCCGCATCGGGGCCGAGGCCGAGGGCGAGATCGGCACCGGCCGGATGGACGTCGATCGTGGCGAGCGCGCGCGAATCCACGAGCACGAGCCGCGAGCCATCGGTGAAGTCGAGCACGGCACGGGCGAACTTCGGCAGCGGTGCGTCTACCGCGCTCGCCTCCCAGTCGCCATTCATCCGGAAGTGCACGTGGACGATGCGGCCGTCGTCGAGGTGCAGCAGTTGATGCTTGCCACGGCGCTCGATGCGCACGATGCGGGCGCCCTGCAGCGAGCGGCGCACCCGCGGACTGACCCGGCGTCGGAAGGCGGGATGGAGGAGCTCGAGGCGGGCGATCTCGCGGCCCTGCGCCCTGCGTCGCAGTTCGTCTACCGCCGCCTGCACTTCCGGCAACTCGGGCATGCAACCTCACTGGGGCGTTGACAGCGTTCACACGTCCGACACAAACTGCGCCGATGCACACGCCAACTCAATCCGCCGTGACGTTGCCCGACGTGACGGAGAACCGTTCCGCAGGAGTGCGTCGTGCATTGATGGTGGTCCTGCTCCTCAACGCCGCGTCCGCGGCGCTGAAGGTGGCGGTCGGGGCGCGCACGGGCGCGCTCACGGTGCTCGGGGCAGCACTGGAATCCACGCTGGACATGCTGAGCAACGCGGTGGCGATCGCCGCCATCTCGGTCGCGGCGCGCGAGCCCGACGAGGACCATCCGTACGGGCACGAGAAGTTCGAGACGCTCGGTACGCTGGCGATCGTCGGCTTCCTGTCCATCACCTGCTTCGAGCTGATCCGTCGCAGCGTGGGTGAGCTGTCCGGGGCGGCGGTGCCCCCGCTGGCGCGCTCACTCGACGCGATCCTGCTCCTGCTCTCCCTCGCGGTCAACGTGTTCGTGGTGCGCTACGAGCAGTCGCGCGGCAGACGGTACCGCAGCGCACTGCTCATGGCGGATGCGTCGCACACCTCGAGCGACATTCTCGTCACGGCACTGGCGCTCGCGTCGCTGCTGCTGTCGCACCTCGGGTACCCGCGCGCCGACGCCCTGCTCGGCATTGTGGTCGCCATGCTCATCGCATGGAGCGGCTACCAGATCCTGCGCGACTCCATACCCGTGCTGGTGGATGCGCGCGGCGTGGAGGCGTCGCAGCTGATGGCGATCGCCCGCTCGGTGCGGGGCGTGGAAGGGGTGCGTTCGGTGAGGTCGCGTCGGACGTCGTCGGGTCACCTGTTCGTGGAGCTCACGATCCTCGTGCGTGGACAGACGAGCGTGGCAACGGCGCACGACCTCACCGATGAAGTGGAGGCGGCGATCGGTCGCGAGCTGGGGGTCGCCGACGCCATCGTGCACGTGGAACCGGCGTGAAGGGATGACCGCTGGTGACGCTCGGGCTTGCGCGGGGCCCGGGGGGTCCTAGCTTACGCTCGTCTTCCTCCCCACTTGCATGGCGCAGCGCCCCTCCCGATCGCTCAAGCACGAATACGAGCTCTTCGTCGAACGAGAGATCGAGAACTACAAGGAATCGGTGCCGCGCAGCGTACTCCTGTCCATCGGAGACGACGCCGTGCGCGCCCTCGCCGCGCAGCAGCAGTTCGCGCTGACCGAGCTCCTGCTCGTGGACGAGGTGGACAAGATCATCTTCAAGCGGCTGCGCCTGCCGGCGTACACTACATGGCGGAAGCGGCGAATCCGCCTGCTCGAGGAGATGCGTCGTCCCGAGCACTGGGGCCTGCGTGCGGACGACGTCGTGGTCCGCGCGGCGCAGTCGGTGAGCGCGTCGTCACGCGTGCTCGTGGCCGGCACGGAGGTGGAGACGCCGGCGCTGTATCTCGCCGCGAACGGCTGCGACGTGACGGCGCTCGCCGACCATGACGTGGTGCAGCGCGTGCTCGATGCGGCGGAGGAGGTGGGCCTCGCCGAGCGCGTGCACGCCAGCGCGATGGCGCTGGACTCGTTCACGCCGCAGCACACCCTGACCGCCGTGATCTACTCGCCCGCTGCCTTTGCCGGGCTGAGCGCGGCGGAGCGGGCGCGCGTGATCCAGCTGCTCCAGAGCGCCACGGCTGACGGCGGCGTGCACCTGGTGCAGACGATCGCGCGTGGCAAGCGGACGCCCGTATCGCTCGACGAGCTTCAGCGCCGTTATCGCGGCTGGGACGTGACGGTCGAGGAAGGGGCTCCCGACACGTTCCTGGCCAGGAAGCTTTCCTGATCGTTGATCGTGGATCGGCGCGATGGCGTGTTGAAAGGACACGACCGAGCCCCATTCCGCACGTGTCAGAACGACACAATTCGCCGAGCCCTGGCGCACTGCCATCGGTGCAAGCTGTTAGCAAACAACGGCTTACATTTTCCTGTCGAACTGGCCCCAGAGGTGCTTGAGGAGGGTTCGCCCCCGACCGTTCCGGGGGCATTTCTCTTTCGCAGGCGCTACCATAATGAAGAAGGCCGAACGTCCTCAGGCCGACGAACCCGTCGGCATCGTGATTTCCCGCGGCTCGGAGCCGGAGAAGGCGCCGCGCTTCAGCGCGTACGAATGGTCGCCGGGCCCGGACGACGAGCTCGAGCCGGAGCTGCAGCCGGCCTGATTACGGCAACTCGAGCACTGATGAAGCGCCGCGGACGTCCGCGGCGCTTCTCGTTTTCATGGGCTCGGTACGACCCTTGCCCCCCCGGCCTTCCGTGGAACGCACGACAGCCTGGGACACGGAACGAAATCAGCTCCTCGGTCGACGCATCTCCGACCTCGGGTTGGCGGTCGCCGGCTCGCGGGTGGAGCGCCTGGTGACGCGCTTGTACGCCGAGCTCGCCGAGCGTGGAATCGCCTTCCGTCCGACGGTCTACCTGAGTGACCAATGGGGATGTCCCGACGACACTCCCCTGATCGGCGTTCCCTTCTACCTTGCGGACGAGCGCCTGGAACGCATCGAGGCCGAGCATGCGGGCGCGGTGGAGAGCGACGAAGAGGCGATGCGCTACCTGCGCCACGAGGCGGGGCACGCCCTCAACTATGCGTTCCGGCTGCATGCGCGCGAGGAATTCGCGCGACTGTTCGGAGACTACGCTCGCCCGTACGACGAGCATTACCGAGCCGACCCGCTCTCGCGCGATCACGTCCGTCACATACTCGGCTGGTACGCGCAGAAGCATCCGGACGAGGACTTTGCCGAGACGTTCGCCGTGTGGCTCACGCCGCAGGTGGACTGGCGCGAGGAGTACGCAGGGTGGGGCGCACTGCGAAAGCTGGAGTGGATGGACGCGGTGATGCACGAGCTGGCGGGGCTCGAGCCCGAGGCACCCACGATCACCGATGACGACCTGCCGGTGAACGCGATGCACTGGACGGTGGGCGAGCATTACGCTGCCGACGAGCGATTGCCGGTCGGCGATGCGCGCCAGTTCGACGCCGACCTGCGTCGCGTCTTTGCGAGCGGCAGCGACTCGCCCGGGGGTGAGGATGCCGCCGGCTTCCTGCGGCGACACGAAGGAGAGCTCGTGGCACGAATCAGCTACTGGGGCGGCGTGGGTCCCACTGTCGTGCGCTCGCTGGTGCGAGCGCTGGCCGATCGCGCGGCAGCGCTGCAGCTGCGAGTGGCAGGGCTGGACGCGGCGACACTCATCGAGCTCACGGCATTCGGCACCGCGGTGGCGATGCACTGGCGCTACCAGCACGTACGGCCCATCGTGACGCGCGGAGCGCCTCAATGAAGATCGTCCTCCTGCACGGTGCCGACGCGGCCGAGCCGCCGGAGGATCCGGTGCTCGCACAGATCGAGTCGGCGCTCGCACGGCTCGGGCACCAGGTGCAACGCGTGCCGGTGGGTGGAGACGTCGAGCGACTGGTCGCCACGCTGCGCGCAGCTGAGCCGGAGCTGGTGTTCAACCTCGCCGAGTCGTTCGACGGCAAGAGCGCGCTGGAGTCGAACGTCGCCGCGCTGCTGAACCTGCTCGACCTGCGCTACACCGGTTCGAGCCCGGCCGGCCTGCTGATGGCGGGGGACAAGAGCCTGACGAAGCAGGTACTCGGTTTCCAGAAGATCCGCACGCCGGAGTTCGCGACGTTGTACCGCGGGGCGCTGGATCACGTGGGCGACCTGCGGTTCCCGCTGATCGTGAAGCCGCCACAGGAGGATGCATCGCTCGGCATCACGTCCAAGAGCGTGGTGCGCGACGTGCGCGAGCTGCTCGCGACGATGGATGCGCTGCAGCGCGAGTTCCAGTCGCCGGTGCTGGTGGAGGAATTCGTGGAGGGACGCGAGTTCTACGTCGGGCTGCTCGGGAACGTGTCGCCGCAGGCATTCCCGCTGATGGAGCTCGACTTCAGCGCCTTCCCGAAGGGCCGACCGCACATCGCCAGCTACGAAGCGAAATGGGGCGAGGGAGGCACGGGCGCCGAGTCAGAGTCGGGAGCCGAGTTCACGGGGACGAAGTCGGTCTTCCCCACCGACCTGCCCGCCGAGCTGGTATCGCGGGTGCAGGCGGTCGCCGTGCAGGCGTTCGGCGCGTTGCGGCTGCGGGACTATGGCCGGGTGGACCTGCGCGTCACGGCAAAGGAGGAGATCCACGTGATCGAGGTGAACCCGAACTGCTACCTGGAGCGACAGGGGGAGTTCGCGCGGGCAGCGGAAGTCGCGGGTCTGACGCACGAGGAGCTGGTGGGGCGGATCGTTGAGCTCGCGCAGGCGCGATATGCCAGGTGAGGGAAGACGGGGAGAAGCGGAGAGAGGAGATGGGTTAAACGAAAGAAGCCGGCGCTGAGCGCCGGCTTCTCCGTATCCGACGAAGAACGTCTTACCGCGAGGACTTGCGGGCGGAC
>CAMLIU010000084.1 GCA_946479995.1 uncultured Gemmatimonadota bacterium
GGAATCGAACCCCGGTCCGAAGCTAGATCGACCACAGGCACTACGTGCGTATCCCCCTGATTGATGTCCCCGTCGGCTGGCCAGTGGGCAGCCCACCGCTGGGTAATCCTCCTGAATTTTCGCCCGACGCCGGAAGGCGCACCGCCGGACTAGCCCGGATTTGCGTTACCCAAAGAGCCGCCCCAGGCGGGCTTCCCTCTGGGCACTTGCAGGCCTAACCGAAGTTAGGCGGCAAGAGCGAAGTTGTCGTTCGCAGTTGGTAGTTTCCCGAGTGTTTAACGAGGTGCCCGAGGACCTCGGCACGCGCCCACAGCTTCACCAGTCCCGTCGAAGCCAGTCGCCCCCTGATTGTTACTCCTCTAATCTAATCGAGCGCCCCGGCGAATCAAGGTGCCGAGGATCAACAGGCGCTTGCGCTCGTATTGCTCAACTCGTTGATGCTGGGAGTCTTAGCCCAGCGAACCTCACGCAGTTTCTCCCTTCCGCCTTCGCCCGGTACAGCGCCTCGTCCGCCTGCGGAAAGAGCTTGTCGCTCTCTGCCACAGTTTCGGGATAAGTGGCGACGCCGAAGGATGCAGTGACAGGAATGGTCGCTCCCTTGTGGAAGGCTACCGTCGAGGCGATGCGCTCACGCAGCCGCTCCGCCATCTCACGCGCTGCTTCCTGGCCGGTCTGGGGAAGCAGAAGCGCGATCTCCTCGCCGCCGTAGCGCACGCAGATGTCGGTGCTCCGGACCGCCTCCTGGATCAGCCCCGCCACGCGCCGCAGCACGGCGTCTCCCGCTTCGTGACCGAAGCTGTCGTTCACCCGCTTGAAGTGGTCGATGTCAATCATCACCAGCGACACCGGGCCGTACCGGTCGGCCATGGCGATCTGCTTCTCGAGCTGCTCGTCGAAGTGGGCTCGGTTGTAGAGCCCGGTGAGGCGGTCGGTCCGTGATCGCAGGTCCACCTCGCCGTACGACCACGCCAGCTCGAGCGAGCCCGCCGCGACCTGCAGCAGCTCCAGCAGGTCCTCGCCCGTGTCGTGGGCGAAGAACATCACGTCATCCGCCTCGAGCACCAGTGCGCCAAGCACGCGTCCCTGGCGGACGATAGGCAGGATCACGAGCGAGCCCGGGTCACGAACCGTCCGACCCATCCCGTAGAGGGCGTGAGCGGTCGAACGCCCACGGGCGTCCTCGAGCACGAGCTGCACCCCTCGCCTGCACTGCTCGGCCACCTGACTGTCGTGTCCCAGGGGCGCTGGCGCACGGAGCCCGACCCCCTCCGTGCAGCAGTCGATCGTGCCCGTATCGGCTTCGGCGCTCCAGTGCACGAGCACCGCCCCTCGCGCCCCCGTGGCGAGGAGGGCGGTCTCACACAGCGACCGCGCCAGCCCGTCGCCGCTCGGGGCCGACTCGAGCCGCTTCAGCGCCTTCACCACCGCGTTCCGGCGCTGGAGATGGCGTGCATACTCGAGTCGGGCCGCCACCAGCTCGCGGACGTACCCGACCTGCATGGCCAGGCGCGGCATCCATTGCTTCACGTCGGTCCTCGGACGCGCGAGTCCTGTCCGGCTCGTCACGCTGAGCACGCCGAGGCAGGAATTGTCCAGGATGATGGGCGCGGCGGCGGCGAACACCAGCTCGCCTTCCGCGGCGAGCTGGAGTGTCTGCTCATCGGAGGCCCACGCCACGAGCGGACCCCAGGCATCCCGCTCGAAGAAGGCGGGGCGCGCTCCCTCCGTCGACCAGTCTTCCGGGCGCATCGCGTCAGCGTGGTCCGTCCAGCACCAGAGGACGGCTTCCTCCGCACCCATCGCGTCGCGGCAGTCGGCCAGCAGGTGGGCGAGCACCTCCCGGATCCGCTCCCCCTCCAACGCGATCAGCGCCCGGTCCGCGTCGCGGCGCAACCCGGTCACGTCCACGGACCGAGGCGTGCCAGAACGCGGCAGCTGCTGTTCGAACCGCCGGAGCCGCTCGCCGAGCTCGCGCGATTCCGCGCGCGCCACCTTCAACCGACGGATCGCCCTCGCGGCGATTCCGGCGGCAATCAGGGCAAGCGCGAGAGCGAACGTGAGGAGCATCGGTGACGCGGGTAGGCACACTCGTCCCGATGAAAGCGGCGCAGGGCCCCCTCGGGTCAGGCGTGCAGGATACGCGCGGCCGCTACGGCCGCGCCAAAACCGTTATCGATGTTGACGACGGTTACGCCAGCCGCGCAACTGTTGAGCATGGTGAGAAGGGGAGCGATTCCACCGAACGACGCCCCATAGCCCACGCTGGTCGGGACAGCGATCACGGGAACACGCGCCAGCCCTCCAACCACCGATGCCAGCGCCCCGTCCATCCCGGCGACGACGATGATCACCCCCGCTGCGTCGAGCATGTCGCGTCGCGAGAGGAGCCGGTGAATTCCGGCCACGCCCACGTCGGTCAGCCGCTCCAGCCGGCAGCCGAGCGCCTGGGCCGTCACCGCTGCCTCCTCGGCGACTGGCAGGTCACTGGTCCCCGCCGTCACGACCAGCAGCGCATCGCGGCTCGGGGCTGCTGGCGTGGCTGAAGCAAGGTGCACCGTGCGGGCGGTCTCGTTGTGCACCGCGCCGGGCAGCGCCTCGGTCAGTGCCGTCGCGGCCCCCTCGCTGACGCGGGTCACGAGGACGCCGTCGCCCCGTTCGGCGATGCGGGTGGCGATCGCCACGATCTGCTCCGGCGTCTTTCCCGCACCGTAGATCACCTCGGGAAATCCCTGGCGGAGGGCCCGGTGGTGATCGATCGTCGCGAACCCCAGCGACTCGGTCGGATCGAGCGCGAGCGCGTCGAGCGCACCCTCCACGGGGAGCGATCCATCGGCAACGCGGGCGAGCAGGTCGCGGACCCGCTCGCGCCTCATGCCGCGTCGGCCTCGACGTCGGGGGACTCGGCGCCGTCCGTCGGCGCGATGTCGTAGCGATCGAGGTTCGCGAGGTAATCGGCGAAGATCCCCTCCACCTCACCGAAGCTCGTGACGGCGAACAGCTTCTTCCGCAGCTCCGCGCCACCGCGCAGCCCGCGGGAGTACCACCCCAGGTGCTTGCGGAACTCGATTGCGGCGCCACGAGGATCCGTCTCGTACGCCATCACCTTGCGCGCATGCTCGAGCGCGACCGCGAAGCGTTCTTCCACGGTGGGCGTCGGGCGCTTGGGGCGTCCGGCCAGGAGGTCCTTCACCTGGTTGAAGATCCAGGGCTGCCCATACGATCCACGCGCGATCATGATGCCCGCGCACCCGGTCTGCTCGCGCATGCGGATGGCATCTTCGGGCGTCTTGATGTCGCCATTGCCGAGCACGGGAATGTCCAGCGCGTCCACGACGGCGGCGATCTCCTCCCAGCGGGCGTTGCCCGAGTACATCTGGGTCCGGGTGCGCGGATGCAGCGCGAGCACGCGGGCGCCGGCATCCTGGCAGCGCAGGGCGATCTTGACCGGATCGCGCATCTCCTCGCTCCAGCCACTGCGGATCTTGCAGGTGACGGGCAGGTGCGTGGCGGAGGCCACGGCGCGAATCACCCGTTCCACGAGGTCGAGGTCCTTGAGGCAGCCGGAGCCGCCATTCCGACGCACGACCTTCTTGACCGGGCACCCGAAGTTGATGTCGATGAACTCGGGCTGGAACACGTCCGAGACGAAGCGCGCTGCCTCGGCCATCGCCTCCGGTTCGGCGCCGAAGATCTGCACGCCGATCGGCCGCTCGGCGGCGTCGAACGCCAGCTTGCGGACGGTGGCCTCGTTCTCGCGCCGGATCCCCTCCGCCGACAGGAACTCCGTTACCACCACGTCCGCCCCATGCTCGTGGCAGAGCTGCCGGAACGGCGACTCCGACACGCCGGCCATGGGCGCGAGGTAGAGGGGGATTTCGGCGTCGAGGGGGAACGGGAAGCGCATGCCGGAATTTACCGTACGCGGGAAGTCGAAGCAACGTGAACGTTTGACAACCGTGCGCGCCGCCCGATAGTTTCCCCGGTTCGACCACGATCATCGCCGCCGCCTGGCGGCACAGGCACTGCCCGCACCGGATCCGGCGAGATGGAACTGCGCGAGTTCTTCAGCGAAGACGCAATCAAGCTCGAGCTCGAAGGGGAAACGAAGGACGATATCCTCAAGGAGCTCATCGGCCTCCTCAAGCTGGACGAGAAGTCCGAGGGGATGCTCTTCAAGATGCTGAAGCGACGCGAGAACCTTGGATCCACCGGCATCGGGCGCGGCATCGCCATCCCGCACTGCCGCTCGCTGGTCGTGAACAAGCTGCGGGTGGCCTTCGGGCGGAAGTCGAAGGGGCTCGACTTCAAGGCGATCGACGAGAAGCCGGTCAACTTCTTCTTCCTCATCGTCGCGCCGCCGCTCGAGGTTTCCAACCAGTATCTCCCCGTACTCGGCAAGATCGCCCAGTTCTCCAAGGAACCCGACGTGCCGCAGCGACTGCTGGGACTCACCGAACCAAAGCAGTTCCTGGAGCTGCTGGAAGAGAAGGGAGTCTGAAGGACTGAAGTCTGACCACTGGCCGGCCTGCGGCCGGCTCGTTCGTCTGACCCGCGCGGGGCGCCGAAGGCGCCCCGCGCTCGTTTGACCCGCTCGGGCGGCTGCGCCGCCCTGCTCGTCTGACCGTCCACGGCGAATGGAGAAGCGCACACCGAGCAAGGTTCGGTGTGCGCATTGACCGTCCGACGAAGATCGGCGCGAAGCGCCGAGCGGGTAGGACTCCCTATTCCCACTCGATCGTCGCCGGCGGCTTCGAGCTCACGTCGTAGACCACGCGGTTCACGCCATCCACCTCGCGAATGATCCGGTTCGAGATCCGCCCCAGCACGTCGTGCGGAAAGGGGAACCAGTCGGCGGTCATGCCGTCCGTGCTCGTCACCGCGCGGAGCGCCACGACGTTGTCATAGGTGCGCTCGTCCCCCATGACCCCGACGCTACGCACCGGGAGCAGCACGGCGAACGCCTGCCAGATGTCGTCGTAGAGGCTCGCCTCCCGAATCTCCTCCAGGTAGATGGCGTCCGCCTGCCGCAGCACGCGGAGCGAGGGTTCGGTGACTTCACCGAGCACGCGGATGGCCAGGCCGGGACCGGGGAACGGGTGGCGGCCGACCATGATCTCCGGCAGGCCGAGCTCGCGGCCGACGCTGCGCACTTCGTCCTTGAACAGCTCCCGCAGCGGCTCGATGAGCTGGAACTGCATGTCGGGCCGCAGGCCCCCCACGTTGTGGTGCGTCTTGATCGTGACCGACGGCCCGCCCGTGGGTGACGAGCTCTCGATGACGTCGGGATAGAGCGTGCCTTGCACGAGGAACTTCGCGTTGGTCCCTGCCTTCGCCGTCGCATCCTCGAACACGTCGATGAAGGTGTGGCCGATGGCGCGGCGCTTCGCCTCCGGATCCGTCACGCCGGTCAGCGCGCCGAGGAAGCGCGCCGACGCATCCACCGTGACCAGCTTGATCCCCATGTGGGCGCGCATCGTCTGCTCCACCTGCTCGCGCTCGTGCAGCCGGAGGAGGCCGGTATCCACGAACACACATGTGAGCTGGTCGCCGATGGCGCGATGAACGAGTGCCGCCGCCACCGACGAATCCACCCCGCCTGACAGGCCGCAGATCACCTGGGCGTCACCAACCTGCTGGCGGATCTTCGCCACTTCCTCCTCGATGAACGCCCCGGGCGTCCAGCTCGGCGTGGCGCCGCAGACGTCGAACAGGAAGTTGGCGAGCAGCTCCCCGCCCCGTGGAGTATGCGCGACTTCGGGGTGGAACTGCACACCGAAGATCGGCCTCGTCTCGTGCTCGAATGCCGACACCGGATTGCCGGCGCCGGCGGCGATGACGCGGAAGCCGGGCGGAGCCTGCTCCACGTGGTCGCCGTGGCTCATCCAGACGGTGATCGGCTCGTCGTGGGAGAAGCCGTGGAAGAGCGGGCTTTCACGCGTGGGATGGATCGCGTCGCGGCCGTACTGCCGTTGGCCGCCACGGAGCACTTCGCCGCCGAACTGCTGGGCGATGAGCTGCATCCCATAGCAGACGCCGAGCACCGGGGCCAAGTCGAACAACGCGGGATCCGCCTTGGGCGCTCCGGCGGCGTACACCGAGTTCGGGCCGCCGCTCAGGATGATTCCCGTTGGCTTCCAGTCACGGATCCACTCCGCCGTGCGGGTTGGCGGATGGATCTCCGAGTAGACGCGCGCCTCGCGGACTCGCCGCGCGATGAGCTGGGTGTACTGTGAACCGTAATCGATGATGAGGATGCGGCTCGCAGCAGTCATGTGGTCCAGTGAGCAGGATCGAGCGAGAGGAACTCCACCTGGCGCGAGTCGAGGTCGAGGATGGCAGCCTTCGGCGTGCCGTAGAGCCACCCGCAGCACTCGCCGGGATTCACGATCAGCGTGTCCCCGCGCGTCTTCAGCTCCTGCTGGTGGGTGAACCCGTGGATGACGACGCCGTGCGATTCGATGCTCCGCGGTTGCACGTCGGCGATGTCGTGCACGAGCAGGATGCGCTCACCGCCGAGCTCGAACGAGTGCGGCCCCTCGAACAGCTCGGCACCGAAGCCGGCGGTCGCCTTCGCGAGCAGGCCCTGCGTGTCGCCGTCATTGCGGCCGAACACGCCCGCCAGCGTCATGCTGGCGTCCTTGATGGGGTTGAGCGCGAACGGTGCGCAGTAGTCACCCGCGTGGAGCAGCATCGAGACGCCGGCTTCCTGCATCAGCCTCACGAACTCGGCGATCGCCGGCAGCCGGTCGTGGCTGTCCGCCATCAGTCCCACACGCATCAGGCCTGCCTCCATTCGGGGTCGTCCTGCTCGAGATGCACGAGATCGTCATAGCGCTCCCGTGCCGTCACGACGGCGTACCGGTCGGCGTCGACCAGCACTTCCGCGC
>CAMLIU010000085.1 GCA_946479995.1 uncultured Gemmatimonadota bacterium
ACGAGGCTGTTCTTGTCCACCGGCCCGCGGTCGAAGTACGCCACCTCGTACGGGTGGTTCGGGTCGGTGAAGTCGATCACGTCGAGGCCGCCCTGATACCAGCCCTGCACCATGACGTCGCGTCCCGGGATGGGGATGAGCGAGCCGTTGTGCGCCACGCAGTTCTCCTGCGGCGTCTGCGCCGCCGGCATCTTGAAGTAGGCGCGCTGCGTGAGGTGATCGTTCGTCAGGGTGAAGATCGCGTCGCCGCCCCACTGGATGGGATCGTCGGCGCGGCACTTGGGCTGCGTGCCACCGCCCCACTCGTCGGTGAAGAGGAGCTTGCTGCCTTCGTTGTTGAAGGTGGCCGAGTGCCAGAAGGCGAAGTTGGTGTCGCCCACCGCCTGGAGGCGCTTCGGGTTCACCGGATCCTTGATGTCGATCAGCAGGCCGTAGCCGCCGCACGCGCCGCCGGCGAGGCCGATGGCGGGATAGACGGTGATGTCATGGCACTGGTTCGGGCCGGTGCGCGGACCCATGCCGGCCGGACGCTGGCGCGGCGGCGCATCGCTCGGCGCGGCGCCGTGTGCGCTGGCGGCTTCGAGGCCGTTGAAGATGCGCGCGTAGTTCACGATCTGCGCCTGCTCCGGATGCGCGAGCGGCACCTTGATCACTTCCACGCGGAAGCGCGACGTGTTCGCCGAGTCGATGGGCGCATCCACGCAGCCGGCGAGCTCCTCGCCCGACCGCACGCCCGCCGAGCCGGACACGTACACGTAGACGATGCCCGGGTCGTTCGGGTCGGGGACGAGCGTGTGCGTGTGCGAGCCGCGGCAGGTCTGGACGTCGATCACCTTGCGCGGGTTGTTGATGTCCGAGATGTCGTAGATGCGGACACCCACCATGCGGTCCTTGCTCACGCGATCCTGGATGCCCTGCGTGCCGCAGTCGGTGCGGTTGCCCGTGCTCTCCGAGGAGAGGAAGAGCAGGTTGCCGTAGACCGAGGGGTCGCCCTGGCCGGTGGCGCAGACGACCGCCTTCTTCAGCGTGGGGCTCGCCGGATTGGAGATGTCCCAGATCTGGAAGCCGCTGAAGTTCCCCTGGACGACGAGGTTGCCGCGGAAGGCGAGGTCGGAGTTGGCGAAGGTCAGGCCGCGCGGGCCGCCCTCGCCGCTGAGCATGTCGGGCTTGCCCACGTGGCCGACGAGCTTGAGCCCGTAGATGGCGGAGCCGGCGTCGGTGAACCCCGCCTTGAGCCCCACGCGCGGATCGGTCGTGGAGGGAGCGGTCGCCATCGGCGGCAGCGACACGGGCTGCACGCCGGCCGAGCTTTCCGAGGCGTTCATGGAGCCGCCGGTGGACGTGGCGCAGGCAGCGGCGAACGCGCCGATGGCGAGGGCGAGCGAGCTGGTCGCGTAGCGCGCGATCCGGCGACTCGTGGGACGTACTGATGTCATTGCTGCGATCTCCCCGTGATGGTGGTCAACATTCGCTGCATGCGCTCGATCTCCGCGCGCTGGTCGGCGTCCACGCCGGTGGCGTAGCCGAAGATTTCCGGCGTCTGTCCCGCGCCGGGTGTGTCGAACAGCTTCTGCACCATGACCAGCGCGCCCTCGTGGTGCCGGATCATGTCGGTGAGGAAGAGCCGGTCGAACTCGGTGCCGCGCGCGCTGTCGAGCTGGGCGAGCTGTGCGGCGGTGAGCATGCCGGGCATGAGCATCTCGTGGCTCATGTCCATCTTCATGGTGCTGTCCATCTTCGTCGTACTGTCCATCTTCATCGTGCTGTCCATGGCCATGTGCATCATGTGCATGGAGTGCGGGTCGTCCGGATCGGGCACCATCTCGCCGCGGTCGCGCAGCCAGGTCTGCATGAGGTCGATCTCGTCCTGCTGCGAGCGGATCACCTTGTCGCAGAAGATGCGGAGCTGGGCGCTGGCGCCGTGGCTCGGGCACATCTTCGCCATGACGATGGCCTGGGCGTGGTGGCCGATCATCCCCTGCATGAACTCGACGTCCGCCGCCGTGTAGCCGACGCGGGCAGGTTTGGTGGAGGGAGCGGCCGTCTGCGTCGCGCGCGCGGGAGCGGGCTGCGCGGGCGGAGTCTGGGCAGCACAGCCGGCGAACAGGCTCGCGGCAGCAAGAACGGACAGTACCCGCGCATGTGTCACGGGTCACCTCTCGGGATCAGCTGGAGAAAGACGGCAGTCGTTGGCCGACTGCGAGGCGGAGGACCGCCGTGCATGGCTTGTAAATGCTATTCGCCGGGAGTCCGGCCGGCTACGGTGACAGCGCTGAAGGCGGTGGGCGCACGCAGCGACGGCATCGTGTGATGCCGAAGGCACAATCGTGGGCCCTTGCGCAATGGAAGGTAAGTCCACACAATCGCGACCGGGCCGCTCGGTCCGCGTCGTGTCTCCTTCCTCCACCGCGAGAGCTTCCCACCGATGCCTCACGCGCCCATCCGTCGGCACGTCGCCGATACGATCCTCACCCCGCGCGAGGACGATTACGCGCGTCTGCTGCAGACGTACTGGGGCCCGCTCGTGAGATACGCGCGTGCCACTCTCGGCCACGATGACGGGGTTGAGGACGTCGTGCAGGAGGCGTTCGTGGCGCTGTGGCAGCAGCGGGAGCCGCTCGCGCCCGAACGGATCCCGCCCTTCCTGTATCGCGCGGTCCGGAATCGTGCCCTCAACGAGCGGCGATGGGGCCGTGTTCGCGAACTGTGGCGCGCGACCCAGTCATCCGACGCGCAAATGCCGGCTCCGGACGACGAGGAGGAGACGGAACGCCGCGTTCGTGAGGCCGTTGCAAGACTTCCGCGCCGACGCCGCGAGGTGTTCGAGCTGGCCAGGTACCACGACCTCACCCACCAGCAGATCGCCCTCACGCTCTCGATGGCGCCGCAGACGGTGGCGAACCACATGAGCGCTGCGCTCCGCGATCTGCGCATCGCCCTGGCCGACCTCCTCGGCGACTCCTCGAGAGGCTTCCCGGGACCCGACTAGTAGATCCGGGCGGCTCGCGTGTCTTTCCACCATGACGCGCGACTTTACCGAGCATGACGCCCTGATCGTTCGCTCGCTGCAGGGGACCGCCACGCCTTCCGAGGCGCGCATCCTCGCCGCCCTGCTCACGTCACCAGATTTCCGCCAGTACCACGACCAGGTCGCTCGACTCTGGGCGCTGACGGCGTCAGCGCGCGCGCGGCGCCTCGCGCCCCTGCCCGTGCCGTCGGACGTGGAGCGTCAACGGACGCTGCGGCGACTCACCGGCGAGTTCCCGGTCGTCCGCATTCGGCGCACACGCCGGTGGCTCGCGGCGGCCTCCATTGCCGTCATGCTCGTTGGCGGCGCGGCCCTGCTCGATCGCAGCGACAGGCTGCCGTTCCTCGAGACCTCGACGGCTACCGACTATCGCACGCGCGACACCGAGACGATGACGGTGACGCTGGATGATGGCAGCCTCGCGCATCTCGCGCCGCACAGCCACCTCCGTGTCGTCCGTTCGCGCCGTCGCCACGGGGTTCAGCTGGAAGGCCGCGCGTTCTTCGCCGTGCACCGTGCGTCCCGCGCTCCTCTGGTCGTGTTCACCACGCGTGGCAGAGTCGAGGCGAGTCGCGGACGATTCGACATCCAGACGACGAACGGCGAGACGCGCGTGCTCGTCGTGGACGGCGAAGTCACGATGGAAGCGTCGGGCGGACGCGTTCGCACAGCCGCCAGCCACACGGTGCGCGCGACGGCGTCATCCGTCACGGCGGACACCGTCGTCGACATGGCACCGCGACTGTCCTGGATGCGGGGCTATCTCGTCTTCCGCGACACTCCCCTCCGGACCGTGGCGCGCGAGATCGGACAGCTCTACGACGTGCGCGTCGACGTCGATTCGGCCATCGCTGACCGCACGGTGACAGCGTGGTTCTCCCAGCAGAGTCTCCGCGACGTGCTCGCCGTGGTCAGCCGGGCGACCTACACCTCGTACGATCTCAGGGACGGCGTGGCGCGTCTCGCGTCGCCGCCCCCGGGGGCAATGACCTGGCCGCGAACCGCGGCAGGGAGCTGATGACACTCATGCCAGCACCTTCGTGTCTGCACCAAGAACACATCAACCGCGGCGGATGATGATGAACCTCTCGATACTGCTCCGCACCATGGCCGGCGTCGTACTGCTGCCGACCACTCTCTCCGCGCAGAACGCCCGGCAGCGCGTTCCCACTCGCACCGTCGCGCTCAGCGGCTGGGGAGCACCGAGCGAGGGAATGCTGCTGGGGCCCGCGCGTCTTGACGTGCACGGCGTCGAGCTTACCGCGGCCATCGAGGCCCTGATGCGGAGCGCATCGGTTCGCATTGCCTACAGTGCGAGCCTGCTGCCCGCGCGGCGCGTGGTGTCGTGCAGCTGCACGTCGGAAACCGTCTCGGCGGCGCTCGACTCCCTTTTCTCGGGACTCGATTACCGCTGGAGCGAGGCGGCCGGACAGATCGTCCTCGAGCCTGTCTCGACACCGGTCCCGCAGGAGGCGCTGCTGGGGTCGATCGCCGGTACCGTCACCGACGCCGGCAGCCAGCGCCCCATCCCCGGCGTGCAGATCGTACTGCTCGGCTCTCGCGCCGGCGCGGTGACGGGGGAAACGGGACGCTACGTCATCGCCGGCGTCACACCGGGCACGGTGAAGATGAGCGTCCGCCGGATCGGATATGCACCGAAGGATTCGACGATCACGGTCGCGGACGGCGCCACGACGACGGTGGACTTCACCCTGTCCGTGCAGACGCGGACGTTGAACGAGGTGGTAGTGACGGGCACCGTCGGCGCGACGACCCGGCGTGAGGTCGGCAATTCCATCTCGGCCGTGCGCATGGATGCGCTCGAGGATCAACCGACTCCGCAGGTCGAGGACGTCATCGGGGCCCGCGTTCCGGGCGCCGCCATCATCCGGAACGAAGGCGCCGCCGGCGCCGGCTCGTCCATCCGGGTGCGCGGCATCAACAGCATGACGCAGGGGAACCGTCCGCTCATCTACGTGGACGGCGTACGGATGTACAGCGAGGCCCTTCCCACCACCGCTCAGGGACAGTCCTCCTCACCGCTCAATGACATCGACCCGAACGACATCGAGCGGATCGAGATCATCAAGGGCGCCGCTGCCACCACGCTCTACGGCACCGAAGCGTCGAATGGCGTCGTTCAGATCTTCACGAAGCGCGGCGGGGCCACACAGGCCCCGCAGTGGGAAGCCAAGATCACCGAGGGGATGTCTGTGCTGCCGCAAATCGGTCCGACGGAGTCGGCCGACTTCATCACGCGCTACGGCGAGCAGGCGCGCGGCCTCTTCATGGATCAGTGGGTGCGTCACGGGCTCAACCAGGAATACAACCTGTCGGTCCGTGCCACGACAGGAGGCACGAATGCGGTGAACTACTTCCTGTCCACCGGCTATGGCGACGAGCAGGGTGTACTGCCCTCCCAGGGCGCGCAGACGACGACGGTTCGCGGCAATCTCGGCTTCCGGCCGTCCAGAGCGCTGCTCGTGCAGTTCAACAACGCATTCACCGGCCGCGACATCCGATGGATACCCGGCGGCTGGGCGGCGAACAGCTTCACGCTGAACGTGATGCGCGGTCCCTTCGACTACACGAAGGACCGCGACTCCGTCTTCCTCACGGAGTTCAACGTCCGCGAGAACCAGAACCACTTCATCAGTGGGCTCGACCTCGCCTTCACCCCCACTGAAAACCTGACGGCCAAGGCGATCGTCGGCCTCGACTATCTCGACTCCGATTACCAGAGCACGGTGAGCTTCGGCAGCCTGCTGGTGCCGCAGGGCTCACGTACCGAGCGGCGCTTCCGCAACGTGAACCGCCAGGTCGACCTGCAGGCGACCTACTCGAGAAAGCTCTTCTCCTGGCTTTCCACTGCGTCGTCCGTCGGCGGCCAGATGCTCGACGCGCAACAGCTGAACGTCACCGGAACTTCCTCGCGCTTCGCCGGCCCGGGAAGTCCGACCCTCAACACCGGATCCCAGCAGAACGTGAGCGAGTCGCGACTGCGAGTCGTGAACGCCGGGTTGTTCTTCCAGGAGCTGCTCGGGTTCAGCGATCGGCTGTTCGTGACGGCGGGCATGCGCCTCGATGGCAACAGCGCCTTCGGCTCCAGCTTCGGCCTCCAGCGCTACCCCAAGATCTCGGCGTCCTATGTGCTCAGCGACTACGACTTCTGGCCGAAGGCGATCGAGGAGGCGAAGGTCCGGCTCGCCTACGGCGTGTCGGGCAAGGCGCCGGGCTACTTCGACGCGCTGCGCACCTGGATTCCGATCTCGGCGAACGAGGGCAATCCGGGTGTATCGCCGCTGACGCGGGGCAACCCGAACATCGGCCCGGAGCGGAGTGGAGAGCTCGAGGGCGGGTTCGAGGCGTCGGCGCTCGACGGCCGGGTGTCGGTGGACATGAGCCTCTACCGACAGAAGACGACCGACGCGCTCATGCGCGTCCCTCAGGACCCTTCGCTCGGCTTCATCGACGGCCAGATCATCAACATCGGAACGATCCGCAATCACGGCTACGAAGTGGCGCTGCGTGGCACGCCGTACAAGCACGGTGAGTTCAGCTGGGAGCTCGGCCTCACCGCCTCCGGCAACAAGTCGGAGATGGCCGACCTCGGTGGTGGCCCGCCCGTCTTCGTCGGCGCCGACCTGGCACCCGGTCTCTGGGTGAAGCAGGGCTATTCGGTGCCCGGCTACTGGGGCCCGAAGCTCGTCAACCCCGACGAGCTCGCGGCGCCCCGGACGGAAGAAGCCTATTATGGCCCCGTCTTCCCCACGCGACTGATGTCGTTCTCCACGACGATCGTGCTTCGCAAGGGCCTGTCCCT
>CAMLIU010000086.1 GCA_946479995.1 uncultured Gemmatimonadota bacterium
CGAGCGCCGTCTTGGGGAGCATGCCGTACACGGCCTTCTCGATCACGCGCTCCGGGTGCTTGGCGATCATGCTGGCGAACGGCGTGAACCGCTCGTGGCCCATGTACCCGGTGTGGTGGAAGTACCGCTTCTGCTCGGCCTTGCGGCCCGTGACGCGCACCTTGGAGGCGTTGATGACGATGACGCCGTCGCCGGTGTCCATGTGCGGGGTGAAGATCGGCTTGTGCTTGCCGCGGATGATGCGCGCCACCTCGGTGGCGAGGCGCCCGAGGACCATGCCCTCGGCGTCGATGACATACCAGTCCTGCTGGATGTCGCTCGGCGTCGCGCTGAACGTTTTGACCATGACCTGAACACTCGAAATGGGACCTGCGCCTCACCGGTGCGTAATGCAACCCGGGTCTCGGCCGCCACTGAAGGCGTTTTTGGACAGACTCGGAAGCTAACCAGGGCCGTAAGCGTGGTCAACACTTGGACTTGGGAGTAGGTTCCGTACGTGCCGCCGACTTCCCGCCGCATCCTGCTCGTCGACGCCGACGCGTTCTTCGTGGCCGTGGCGCGCATGGTGGACCCGGAAGGGGCCGGCAAGGCGCCCCTGCTCATCGTCGGCGGAGCGCCGGGCAGCCGGGGCGTCGTGTGCTCGGCATCCTACGAGACGCGGAAGTTCGGCGTGCGCTCGGCGATGCCCATCTCGCGGGCGCTCCGCCTCTGTCCCGAGGCGCTCTGCGTCCCTGTTCCGCGGGGCGCCTGCTCGCGCAAGCACCGGGAGATCCGCGGCGTCCTCGACCGCTTCGCCCCCGCCGTCCAGGCCGCGAGCATCGATGAATGGTATCTGGATCTCGAGGGCACCGACGCCCTCTATCGGGGCGCCGCGCTGGCGGAGATCGCGCATCGCATCCGCGACGCCGTCCACGCCGGAACCGGCCTCACCGTGTCCATCGGCGGTGGCACGTCGAAGCTCGTCGCCAAGCTGGCGGTGGAGCGGGCCAAGCCGAAGACGGGAGCCACGGGGGTACACATCGTCCCTCCCGGCGGAGAAGTCGAGTTCATGCGCCAGCACACCCTGGCCGACATTCCCGGCATCGGCCCCAAGACGACGGTGCGGCTCGCCGAGCGCGGACTGCGCACGGTGGACGACGTGCTCGCGCTCGACGACGCCGCGCTCTGTCGCCTGGTCGGCGAATCGGACGCGCAGTGGCTCGCCGAGCGGGTGCGTGGCATCGATCACGGTGAGGTCGCGGAGCGGGAGGAGGCACGCAGCATCAGCCGCGACGAGACCTTCGACACCGACCTGCACGACGACGTGCTCCTCGAAGGTGAGCTGACGGAGCTGGTCAGCCGCGCCGGCGCCGACCTGCGCGCCGATGGACTGGAGACACGCACGGTCACCGTGCGGATCCGCGACGCCGACTTCCGCACGCGGCAGGCGAGTCGCACGGTGGACGAAGCGCTGGCGTCGGACCGCGCGCTGTTCGCCATCGCGCGCGAGCTGCTGCGGAAGCTGCGCACGGATCGCCACGTACCCGCGCGGCTGCTCGGAGTCGGCCTCTCCAACTTCACCGCGCCGCCGGCGAAGCAGCTCGGCCTGTTCGACGCGCCACGCGCCCCGATGGAGACGGAGAAGGACCGCGAGCTGTCGCGCGCCGTGGACGCGGTGCGGGCGCGCTTCGGGCGCGACGCGATCGGCGCTGGCCGGAAGCGCTAGCGTCCCACCGGCTCGGCAACGAAGGCGAGCCACCGCCCGTCGGGGCTCACCGCGAGGCGGCTGATGTCCTTCACCGGGAAGGGCGCCGCCGAGAGCACGGGTACCCACTCGCTTCCCTCCCCGCTCACGCCATTCCAGCGGAGGATCGAGCTGCCACTGGCGGATAGCAGCGTGCCGTCGGGCGCCCACGTGTAGTACTCGTTCCCTTCCGGCAGGCGCACGAGCCGCGAGACTGCGCCTCCCTCGAACGGCTGCGCGACGATCCAGGGCGTGCGCGTGCTGTCGAGCTGCACGAAGCTGTACCATCCCTGCGCCGGGACGCGCTGGATGGTGCGACCGATGTGGCTCGCGCGCACGTCGTCCTCACCCCCGTCGCGCCGCACCACGTGCAGTGTGCTCGGCGTGCCGAGCACGTAGACCGCAAGCCGGAACTGGTCGAGCCAGGCGTGATATCCTACCGGCGCCAGCGACTCGAGCACGACCTGCGGATCCTTGCCGTCGAGGCGGAAGCTCCACAAGCGCTGCGTGGAATCGCGCTCCACGCGCACCACGCTGAACCGCGTGCTCCCCGGCATCATCGTCGGCGAGTACTCGCTCTCCGGCGTGTTCGTCAGCCGCACCCGCCGGCCGGTGCGAAGCTCGTAGCGCCAGATGTCCGCCTGGCCGGTGGAGTCGATGGCGGTGTAGAGGAGGCCGGTGGCGTCCGTGAGGAACGCCGGCTGGTTGTCGTAGCCGGCCCGCCGCGTGATGTTCTGCGCCGCCCCGAGATGGACCGAGTCGCCACTCTGGATGATGCGGGCGAGGAAGATGTCGCTGTTCGGCGGCGCGCTCGTCGCCTGCCCGCCTGCAGTCGGCGCCGCCAGCGCGAGCGCCGCGATCATGGCCAGCATCGAGTGGAGGACTCGCATCATTCCAGCTCCAGGAGCACGGCGCCCTTCTCCACGGCCGTGCCAGCGGAGACGAGCACGGCGCGAATGGTTCCCGCCGACGTGGCGCGCAATTCGTTCTCCATCTTCATCGCCTCCATGACGACGACTCCCTGCCCTGGCTGCACCTGGTCACCAACCTGCGCCGAGATGCGCACGATCATCCCCGGCATCGGGGCGACGATCGGCGCCGGGCCCGTCGCCGCGGCGGACGCACCGGTGAGCTCACGAATGGTGCGGGCGCGCTCGTCGAGCGCTTCCACCTCGAAGCGGAAGCCGTCCAGCGAGAGCGAGTAACGGCCTCGCGACTCCCCGCTCCGCGCCACGACGCGTCGCACCTCGTCGTCGAGCCGCAGGAGGCTCACCGGCGTTCCGGCAACGGACGACACGGACGCGCGGTGACTCTGGCCGTCCACGGTCACCGTGTCGCCCTCGACGAGCACCTCGATCTCCTCGTCGCCCACCTTCACGAAGTACTTCACGCAGCCTCCGGAACCAGCTCGCAGACGGTCTCGACGTGGGCCGTCTGCGGGAACATGTCGTATGAACGCACCGATGCAAGACGGAAGCGGGTCAGGCGGGCGAGATCGCGGCCGAGGGTGGCGGGATCGCAGCTCGTGTACAGCACGGCCTCGGGGGCGCGCTCCACCTGCTGGAGCGCATCGGTGACTCGCGCATCCAGCCCACCGCGCGGGGGATTGAGCATCACCACGTCCGCCGGGAGCGCGGCGGCGATGTGGTCTTCCACCCGCCCCGCAACCGCGCTCGAGGGCCGCCGGAGCTGCTCCTGCAGACGCGCGACGGCGTCGGCGTCCACCTCGATCGCCAACACCTGCACTCCCTCGGCAGCCAGCGGCAGCGTGGTTGCGCCGAGGCCGGCGTATCCATCGATCACCCTGGCGGGATGACGTCCACGCGCGAGGGCGAGCACGTGGCCACGCAGCCGCTCTGCCACTCCGGCATTCACCTGCGCGAACGACGCCCCGCTCGCCGCATCCCCACCACGACGCGCGAGAAAGCGCGTCCGCCCGCCCTCGGGACGCCACCACAGCTCCGTCACCATCGGCACGGCCTCCAGGAGACGTTCGGGCTCGCGCCACGTGCGGCCACCCTCGACCACCACGGATGCCCCGGGATCCAGCAGTCGGACCGCGACACGAAGCGCGCGTTCTCGTGGCAACAATGAGAATGCGGGCCGCAGCTGCGACCACGCCGCCATCACGCGCTCGTCGGTGATGGGGCAGTCGCGCAGGTCGAACACGGCGTCGGGATCGTCGTACGGATGCAGGCCGGCAATCCATCGGCCGCCCAGGCGCCGCACGTGCAAGGTGAGCTTCCGGCGGTATCGCCACTGCCCGTCGCTCGGTTCCACGATCGGGTTCTCCACCTGCCGCCGGCCGATGCGCCGCAGCGCATCACCGACGATGCCGCTCTTCGCGGCGAGCTGCGCCTCGTAGGCGAGGTGCTGGATCTGGCAGCCGCCGCAGCGATCGTCCGTGTAGTGCGGACAGGGCGGATCCACGCGCGACTGCGATGCCTGCTCGAGCGACACGAGCTCGCCGCGCGCGAATCGACGGGCTCGCGTGAGGCGGACCAGGGCCACGTCGCCCGGCGCCGTGCGGGGCACGAAGACAGCCATCCCCTCGCTTCGCCCCACCCCATCCCCGCCCGCCGCGATGCTTTCGATCGCGACTCGCGCGAGTGGCTCCGTCACCGCAACGCCTCCTCGCGCGCGATACGCAGCCAAGTGCTCTCCGCAGGACGGGCTCCTGTGGGCGATACTGGTGCCGCGGCCACGCGACGCACCGAACGATCGCGCTCGGCCATGAGCGCCGCGGCGATCGCGGCGCGAATCACGCTGCCGCGGTCAGGGGCCTGGTGCAGCAGCTCGTCCAGGTGCTTCTCCAGCCACTGGATGTCGAAGGCGCCCTGGCGGAAGACGTCGTTCTCCATCATGCGGAGATGGAAGTCGCGTGACGTCTCCACGCCGTCCACCGTGAGCTCGAGCAGCGCGCGGTGCATGCGTTCGATGGCGAGCTCGCGCGTGGGTGCATGCACGATCAGCTTGGCGAGCATCGGGTCGTAGAACAGCGTGATCTCGCTGCCCGTCTCGATGCCGCCATCCCAGCGGACGCCCGGGCCGCTCGGCAGGTGCAGGTAGCGCACGTGACCGGTGGATGGGAGGAATCCGTTCGCCGGGTCCTCGCTCGTGATGCGGCACTCGATGGCCCAGCCCTTCGGCGTGATCTCCTCCTGCGCGAAGGGGAGCTTCTCCCCCGCGGCGATCCGCAGCTGCCACTGCACGAGGTCGATTCCCGTGACGAGCTCGGTGACCGGATGCTCCACCTGGATGCGCGTGTTCATCTCCAGGAAGTAGAACTGCCCGTTCGCATCGAGGAGGAACTCGCAGGTGCCGGCGTTCGTGTAACCGGCCGCCCTGGCGGCCGCCACGGCCGCCTCCCCCATGCGCGCACGCAGTTCCGGCGTGACCGCCACGCTCGGCGCCTCCTCGATCATCTTCTGGTGGCGGCGCTGGATCGAGCACTCGCGCTCCCCGAGGTGGAGCATGGTGCCATGCTGGTCGCCGAGGACCTGGATCTCCACGTGCCGGGGGCCGACGATGTACTTCTCCACGTAGACGGCATCGTCGCCGAAGGCGTTCTTTGCCTCGCGCTGAGCCGCCTGGAGCGCGGAGGCGAGGTCGGCGCGCTTGTGCACGACCCGCATCCCCTTCCCGCCGCCGCCAGCCGCCGCCTTGAGCAGCACGGGATAGCCGAACCGTTCCGCCACCTCGGCCGCTTCGTCCGCGTCGCGCAGCGCAGTGGTGGTGCCCGGCACCACCGGCGTGCCCGCCTTGATGGCCAGCTCGCGAGCCGCCGTCTTGCTCCCCATGGCGGCGATGGCTTCGGCCGGGGGGCCGACCCAGACGAGCCCGGCCTCCCGCACCGCACTGGCGAACCACTCGCGCTCGGAGAGGAAGCCGTAGCCGGGGTGGATCGCCTCCGCGCCCGTCTGCCTGGCGGCGGCGATGATGGCGTCGCCTCGCAGGTAGGACTCGCTCGACGGCGCGGGCCCGAGGAGCACCGCCTCGTCGGCCTCGCGGACGTGGGGAGCCTGGGCATCGGCCTCGGAGTAGACGGCCACCGCCTTCACACCCAGCTCATGACAGGCGCGCACAACGCGAAGGGCGATCTCGCCTCGGTTTGCGATGAGGACCTTGTTGAACATCAGAGCGGGATGTTCCCGTGCTTCTTGGGCGGATTGCGATCGCGCTTTGTGCGCAGCGTGTCCAGCGCGTCGATCAGCCGGAGGCGCGTGTCGCGCGGATCGATGATGTCATCCAGGTAGCCGCGGCCCGCGGCGACGTACGGATGCGCGAACTTGTCGCGATACTCGTTGATCTTCGCCTCGGTGGCGGCCACCTCGTCATCGCTCTCGGCGATTTCCTTGCGGAAGAGGATCTCCACCGCGCCTTTCGGACCCATGACTGCGATCTCGGCGGTGGGCCAGGCGAGGTTGACGTCGCCGCGGATGTGCTTGGAGCTCATCACGTCGTAGGCGCCGCCGTACGCCTTGCGCGTGATGACGGTGAGCTTGGGAACGGTGGCTTCGCAGTAGGCGAAGAGCAGCTTGGCACCATGCCGGATGATGCCGTGATGCTCCTGGGCCACGCCGGGAAGAAAGCCCGGCACGTCCTCCAGCGTCACGAGGGGAATGTTGAACGAGTCGCAGAAGCGGATGAAGCGCGCCGCCTTCACGCTGGCGTCGATGTCGAGTACGCCGGCGAGCACCGCCGGCTGGTTCGCCACCACACCGATGCTGTGCCCCCCGAGGTGCGCGAAGCCGCAGAGGATGTTGCCGGCGAACGCCGGCTGCACCTCGTAGAAGCGCCCGTCGTCCACCAGCAGGCGGATGACGTCGTGCATGTCGTACGGCTTGTTCGGGTTGTCGGGGACGATGTCCAGCAGCGCCTCGTCGCGCCGGTCGCGTGGATCGGTGCCGGCGCCGCGCGGCGGCTCATCCAGGTTGTTGCTGGGAATGAACTGGAGCAGGTCGCGGATCGCCTGCAGGCAGGCGGGCTCCGAGTCGAAGGCGAAGTGAGCGACGCCGGACTTCTCGGTGTGCGTGTCCGCGCCCCCCAGCTCCTCCATCGTCACGTCCTCGTGCGTCACCGTCTTCACCACGTTCGGCCCGGTGACGAACATGTA
>CAMLIU010000087.1 GCA_946479995.1 uncultured Gemmatimonadota bacterium
GGCGCGATGCGCTACGCGGGACAGAAGTGCACGGCGACGAGCCGCGTCGTCGTCACGAAGGAAGTTGAGGAGCCCTTCCTCCGCGAGCTGCGGCGCCAGGTGGAGTCGCTCCCCCTTGGCCCGGTCACGGAAGCCAGCGCTGCGGTCGGGCCGGTGATCAGCGAGCGCTCGCGGGATTCCATTCGCGCCGTGCTCGACGCGGCGAACGTCGAGCCGTTCTATCGCGCCGCCGTTCCGGACTCCGATGCGTTCCGGCGCGGCTACTGGGTGCCACCCACGGTGATCCGCAACGTGAGCGCGGACTCCGAGCTCGCGCGCAACGAGCTGTTCGGCCCCGTGCTCGCCGAGTTCACGGCGGACGATCTCGATCATGCCATCGCCCTCGCCAACGACACGCAGTACGGCTTGAGTGCGTCGCTGTTCACCCGCGACCTGCGCGCCGCGCTGCGCTACATCGACCGCATTCACGTGGGCCTCGTGCGCGTGAACGGCGACACCACCGGCGTAGATCCGCACGCGCCATTCGGCGGCATGAAGGGCTCGAGCTCCGGGAGCCGGGAGCAGGGGCCCGCAGCGCGCGAGTTCTACACGGAGATCAAGACGGTGCAGGTGAACCCGTGACCGGCCGCGAGGCGTTTCCGTCGAGCATCCGCGTCGTGGACTCGCACACCGAGGGCGAGCCAACGCGCGTGGTCATCGACGGCTGGCCACAGCCGGGGGGACGCACGATGGCCGAGCGGCTGGCATACATGCGCGTGGCTCAGGACCATCTGCGATCCGCCGTGGTGTGCGAGCCGCGCGGGCACGACGCCGTCGTGGGTGCGCTCCTCATGCCGCCGGTGGAGCAGGGCTCGGCGGCGGGGGTGGTGTTCTTCAACAACGGCACCTGGCTCGGCATGTGCGGCCACGGGCTGATCGGCGTGGTGCGTACGCTCCAGCACCTCGGTCGCCTGGCGCCGGGCACGGCACGCTTCGACACGCCGGTGGGCACAGTGCGCGCCGAGCTCGCCGCGGACGGGACCGTCACCATCACGAACGTTCCCGCGTACCTGCACGCGAGCGACGTCAGCGTCGACGTCGCCGGCTATGGCGGCGTGACCGGCGACGTGGCCTGGGGCGGCAACTGGTTCTTCATCACCCACGCCGATCAGGTGCCGGTCGAGCTCTCGCGCGTGGGCGAGCTCACCCGCTTCACGGTCGCCATCCAGCATGCCCTTCGTGCCGCTGGCATCACGGGCGCCAACGGCGGCGACATCGACCACATCGAGATCTCCACCGCGCCTCGGCGCCGCGACGCTGACTGCCTCAATTTCGTGCTCTGCTCCGGCGGGGAGTACGATCGGTCTCCCTGCGGCACGGGCACGTCCGCCAAGATGGCGACGCTCCATGCACGCGGCGAGCTGGCGATCGGCGAGAAGTGGCACCAGGAGGGAATCGCCGGCGGGATGTTCACCGGGTGGCTCACCGCTGGCGCCGGCGGCGAGCTCGTGCCCCACGTCAGAGGCACGGCGTTCGTCACCGCAGAGACGACGCTGTTCTTCGACGAGCGCGATCCCTTCCGCGCCGGCATCCGGCACGGTGCGGCGCCGGCGTCCGTCGGCGCGTGACCGGGGGCAGCCGGCCGGACGCGATCGTCATCGGCGCCGGCATCGTGGGTGCCGCCTGCGCGCGTGAGCTGGCGCGCGTCGGGATGCACGTCCTCGTGCTCGACGCCTCCTTCGCCGGTGGCGGCACCACCTCCGCGGGGATGGGCCACCTCGTGGCGATGGACGACTCGCCGGCGCAGCTCGGGCTCACCGCCGAGTCCTTGCGCCTCTGGCACGAACTGCGTCCCTCGCTCCCCGCAGTCGTGGAGTACGATGAGTGCGGCACCATCTGGGTCGCCGAGGATGCCGGGCAGATGGCGGCGGTGGACGCGAAGCACGCGATGTACCTGGCGCACGGCCTGGAGTGCGAGGTGATCGGCGCGTCGCGCCTGGCGAGCCTCGAGCCGAACCTGCGCACCGGTCTCGCCGGCGGCCTCCTCGTCCCGGGCGACGCGGTGCTCTATCCGCCGCGCGCCGCGCTCACGCTGCTCGATGATGCACGCGCGCGTGGCACCGATGTGCGTGAGCACTGCGCGGTGACCGAAATCGTTCCTGGTGGTGTGCGGACGGCGTCGGGTGAGCTGCGTGCCGGCGTGGTGGTGAACGCGGCCGGCGCCCGAGCCGCCGCGCTCACGCCCGAGCTGCCGATCGTGCCGCGGAAGGGGCATCTCGCCATCACCGATCGCGCGCCGGGCTTCTGTCGTCACCAGCTCGTGGAGCTCGGCTATCTTGCCAGCGCGCACCGGATGACGAGCGAGTCGGTAGCGTTCAACGTCCAGCCTCGCACAACGGGACAGGTGCTGATCGGCTCCTCGCGCGAGCTCGTGGGCTGGCGCGAGGGAATGAACCGCGCCGTGCTCGCGGCGATGCTGGAGCGTGCGGTTGCGTTCATGCCCGCGCTGGCGCGCCTGCCGGTCATCCGGAGCTGGACGGGATTCCGTCCCGCCACGCCGGACAAGCTTCCGCTCATCGGCCGCTGGGATCCGGTGGACGGGCTCTGGATCGCCGCCGGCCACGAAGGCCTTGGCATCACCACCTCCCTCGGCACGGCGCGGCTCCTCGCCGACCTCGTGCTGGGCCGCACGCCAGCAGTGGATGCGGCCCCCTTCGCGCCCACGCGCGTACTCGAGCGCGGTGCCGCGCCACATGGGGCGCTCGCGTGAGGGGGGACGCGGAGCGGGCGCAGGTCACCATCGTGGTGGACGACGTGGAGCACGTCGTTGCGGCCGACATCACCCTGGCCGCGGCGCTGATGCAGCTCGGCGTGCGCGCGTTTCGTCGCTCGGTGAGCGACGAGCCCCGCGTCCCGCTCTGCGGCATGGGCATCTGCCAGGAGTGTCGCGTCGAGATCGACGGCGTGCCGTCCCGGCGCGCGTGCCTCGTGAGCGTGGAAGACGGACTGCTCGTGCGGACGACGCCATGAGTGTGCGCACGGTGCGTGCGGACGTCGCCGTCGTCGGCGGCGGGCCAGCGGGAATCGCTGCGGCGGCCCTGCTCGCCGAGGGGGGACGTCGTGTCGTGCTGCTCGACGAATCGCCCGCCGTCGGCGGACAGGTCTGGCGGCATCGCGCCGGTGTCGCGGTGCCTCTTGCCGCGCGCGCGTGGATCGCCCGCCTGCGCCGAAGCGGTGCGGAGGTCGTTGGCGGCACCACGGTGGTGGACGCGCGCGACGATGCGGCGTCCGCACGCGTCGAGCTGCTCGCCGAGCGGGACATCATCCCCCTCATCGTGCAGGCGGACACGATGCTGCTCGCCACCGGTGCCCGCGAGCGCTTCCTGCCATTTCCCGGCTGGACACTCCCGGGAGTGCTCGGCGTCGGCGGCGCGCAGGCGCTGTTCAAGAGCGGCATGCCGGTGGATGGAAAGCGTGTCGTCATCACCGGGAGTGGACCGCTCCTCCTTCCGGTGGCGTCGTCGCTCGCGCGCGCGGGCGCGCGCGTGACACTCGTCGCCGAGCAGGCGCCGCTGGCGAACGTCATGCGCTTCGCGCGCGGTCTGTGGCGCCGGCCAGCCGTCCTCGTGCAGGCCGCCCGTTATCGCGCCGGCTTTCGCGGCACGGCATACGCCACCGGCACGTGGGTAATCGCAGCACGCGGCAAAGGTCGCGTGGAAGAGGTCACGCTCACCGATGGCAGCGCCACGCGCACCCTCCCCTGCGACCTGCTGTGTGCCGCCTACGGCCTCGTGCCCAACCGGCGGCTCGCCACGCTGCTCGGCTGCGACGTATCCAGTGGCGGGGTGCAGGTGGACGGGCGCCAGCGCACCAGTCATCCGCGCGTCTACGCCGCCGGCGAGCTCACCGGCATCGGCGGGGTGGACAAGGCCATCGTCGAGGCGCGGATCGCGGTGGCGGCCATGCTCGGTCAGCCGCCCTCACGTACGCTGCTGCGCCGGCGGTCCGCGCAGGTGGCGATGTCGGCGCGAATGGATCAGGCGTTCGCCCTGCGTGACGAGCTGCGCCACCTCGCGTTGCCCGACACCATCGTCTGTCGCTGCGAGGACGTCGCCATGGGCGCACTGCACCGCGACTGGACGGCGCGCCAGGCCAAGCTGTACACTCGGGTCGGCATGGGTGCCTGTCAGGGCCGCGTGTGCGGTGCCGCCCTGGAGTTCACTCACGGCTGGCCCGAGGACGCGACGCGATCGCCCGTCAGCCCCGCTCTCGTGTCCACACTCCTGTCCTCGAAATCCAGCTAGCACTCCGGAGAGCGATCATGCAGCAACGCGACTGGGCTGGCGTCCTGCCGGCGATCACGACGCCCTTCAATGCCGACCTGTCGGTGGACCACGACGCACTGTCGACCCACGTGCGCTGGCTCCTCGACTCGGGGTGTCGCGGCATCGTCGCGCTCGGATCCCTCGGCGAGTCGAACACGCTCACCGCCGACGAGAAGATCGACATCCTTGCCACCTGCCGCCGCGCGATGCCGCCGAGGGTCCCCCTCGTCGCCGGCATCGCCGGGCTCAGCACCACCGAGTGCGTGGCGCTCGCGGGCCGGGCTGCCGGCGTCGGATGCGACGGGCTGATGGTGCTGCCGGCGTACGTCTACCGCGGCGACTGGCGTGAGACGCGAGCGCATTACAGCGCGGTGATCGACGCCACCGAGCTCTCGTGCATGCTCTACAACAACCCGATCGCCTACGGCACGGACGTCGTCCCGGACCAGGTGCTCGAGCTCGCCGGGCTGCACGAGAACCTGCACGCCATCAAGGAATCCAGCGGCGACGTGCGCCGCGTGACGGCACTGCGCGCGCGGCTCGGCGATCGCCTCGCCCTGCTCGCGGGGATGGACGACATGATCCTCGAGAGCATCCCGATGGGCGCCGCGGGATGGGTCGCCGGTCTCGTGAACGCGCTCCCCAAGGAGTCGGTGCGGCTGTTCGAGCTCGGCGTGGCCGGCCGCCTGGACGAGGCCCGCGCGCTCTACGAGTGGTTCCTTCCGCTGCTGCGGCTCGACACGGTGCCGAAGTTCGTGCAGCTCATCAAGCTGGTGCAGGCCGAGGTGGGACGAGGCACCACGACGGTGCGGCCACCGCGCCTCCCGCTGCATGGCGCGGAGCTGGAAGCGGCGCTCGCGCTCATTCGCACCCAGCTCGCGCGGCGCGACCAGCTCGCCTGAGGTCCTGCGGGTCTCGGCGAAGCACGGCCACGAAGTCCGCCAGCATCCCGTACGCCGTCGTCACCGGATCGGGATCGTGCGAGGTGACGGTGAGCCCCCCGGGAAAGACGTCCGCCGTGTAGTGCATCACCAGCGACGCGCCATGCACGACGCCGAGCGGAGCATCGACGCGACACTGCGCCGGAGCCACGCGCGCGCTCACGTTGCCATGCGCGTCCCGCGCAACCTCGCCCAGCAGCCTGTACGGCTGACCGTCGGCCGCCGCGCGGCGCACCTCCGCTTCGCCCAGGGCGCGAATGCCTGTGCGATCGACGTTCCTCGGGCGGAGGTCGCCTCCGAGCAGCACGTTTCCCAGCGCGCACAGCTTCACCGCCGAGTCCCACCCGTCAAGGTCGTACGCAGGATCGGCTTCGGCGATGCCGAGCCGCTGCGCCTCCGCCACCCCGTCGTCCAGCGTGGCGCCACCCTCGATGGCCTCCAGCACGACGGTGGCAGTCGAGGTGAAGACACCCCGGATTGCGTGCAGCCCCGACATCGGCAGGCATTCGCGCACGAGCGAGAACACGGGTGCCCCATCCATCACCGCCGACTCGAACCGGTACTCGCGTCCATTCTCGGCAGCGAGCTGCATCAGGTCGCGATAGCCGTGCACCACCGGACCCTTGTTGGCGGAGATCGCATGCGCACCGTGCCGGAGCGCCGCACGGAGGTAGTCCAGCGCCGGCTGGCCGCGCATCGGGTCGAGCGGAATGGCCTCGAACACCACGTCGGCGGCGCTGGCGGCGAGCCAGCCGTGCACGTCGGGATGTACCGTGCCTCCCGGCTGCTCCACCTCCAGCCCCGCGGCGTCCGCGCGCCACCCGAGCCGCCGGGAAGCCATCCCGGTCACGCGACAGCACACGCCGAGCTCGTGCGCGAGCTTGTCACGGCGGCGTTCGAGCAGCGCCGACAGCGCGCGGCCGACGGTGCCGAAGCCGACGAAGGCGATGCGAACCTCTTTCATGGAATCCCCGCCGAGGGTGATGCACTGTCCTCGCCCGCAGCCGCGTCGCTGCCGACGACGCGTGTGTGGGAGCCACACTCGCCGCGGGGCCCCCGTCGCTGCAGTCGCCGCCTGAATGTACTCGTCGGCGGCTGGATCCCCCGCTCACCGGCGGGGACCGCGGTGCCTTCGTCGCGCTCGGGCAGCGTCATGCGGCGGACTTCGGCAATGTCAAGCGCGGGAGCTGGGCGAGGCGTAGCGGGCTGGTGGCGACCGTGCCTACTTTATGATGGAGCCCACAGCCCGGCGGCGCTCGCGTCGCGAATGCCGGCAGTATCCGAGGAGCACATGGCAAGCACGAGCGTGAAGTTCGCCGGCGGCGCCGCCGCCACCCTGGAGCCCGACGACATCCTCCGCGACTATCGCATCGCCTACCGCAGCCGGCAGGTGAGCCTGCTCGCCCGCGGCGAGGTGATGCTCGGCCGCGCCATGTTCGGCATCTTCGGCGACGGCAAGGAGGTGGCGCAGGTCGCCCTCGCGCGGGTCATCGAGCCCGGCGACGTCCGCTCCGGCTACTATCGCGACCAGACGCTGATGTTCGCCCTCGGCCTGCTGGACGTGCAGCAGTTCTTCGCGCAGCTCTACGC
>CAMLIU010000088.1 GCA_946479995.1 uncultured Gemmatimonadota bacterium
GAGCGCAGCGCCACGATCGACGGATTGGCCCGGCGCGCCAGGTCGAGCAGCGAGTCGAGCGTGAACATCGGCGTGTCCAGCCGGAACTCGGTGGTGAGCACCACGCCGCTCGGCTGCGGCACACCGAGCTGCTGGTAGAGCCGAAGCTTCTCGACCTCCACGTTGTTCTGCTCCGTGAGCTGCGCCACCTGCGCGCGGCCGAGCGCCACCTCGGCGCTGCGCACGTCGAGGATCGTTCCGGAGCCGACGGCCAGCTTGGCCTTGGCGAGGTCGAGCTGCACCTGCGCCGTGTTGACGAGGGTGTCCTGGAGCGCCGCGCGGGCCTTCGCCTGGAGCACCGTCAGGTACTGCTGGGTGACCGCGGCGCGGAGCTGCTCGGCGGCGCCGGTGATGTCCGCCTCGACCGCGTTCCGGTTGGCCACCGCTGCCTTCGGGTTCACGAAGGTGGCGCTGTTGATCCGGTAGTTGAGGCTCAGGTCGTAGGAGGCCTGGCGCGTGCCGGAGTTGTTGCTGAACGAGAGGCCGTTGAACACCTGCTGGCCGCCCTGCTGGAAGCGGGTGGCGAAGGAGGCATCGGCACTCGGCAGGAAGGCGCCGCGCGCACTGCGCACCGCGGCGTCGGCGGTCGACCGGTTGTTTACCTGCGAGAGGAAGGCCGGATTGTTGCGCCGCGCGAGCGAGATCGCCTCGTCCAGTGTGAGGGCGACGCCGCCTGCGGACGCGCTGTCCTGGGCGTTGGCCACCGCGGGCAGGAGGAGCGCCGCGACGAGCGCGACGGGCACCAGTGTACGCATCGGGGGGGAGGTCCTGGGTGATGGGTCACCGCCCCATACGAATGGGCGGCGACGGGGTTTCAATCAGTCCGGGTCGGGCTCCGGGGAGAGAAAGACGCGGGAGCGGACGCGTTCACGAATGCAGGCGTAGATCGCAGCGCCCTTTTCGGCACTGGCAAGGGAGGGGCGGCCGATGGAGCCGGAGCTGCCGCGCGGGATCTTCAGCCACCCTCGGCGGTATCGCCGGAGCTCCTCACGCGACATCATATAGTCTTCAGCAAGGTCCATCCGCACAAGGTCGGGTGCGATGTACAGCATGAGCGAGGTGTCCACCTCGTCGCCGTGCATCGGCTCGGACTGGCCCTCCAGCAGCGCGTGAAAGTCCACCGAGAAGATGTCCACCACGCGCACGCGGGCGGTGGTGGTGATCACCGTCGCGAGCGCCTCCTGATGCGGATCGTGCTCGTGGGCCGTCAGCAGGATGAACTCCCGTACCCCCGTCATCTCCCACGTGTTCAACAGGTCGTTCAGCATCCGGTGGAGGGTCTTCTTGCGCAGTGATGCGTTGCCGGGAAAACCGCGCTCGGTGTCCACGTTGACGCCGTATTCCAGCGTGGGAGCGCGCAGGATGCCGAACTCGGCCGAGAAGTCGTCAGCGAGCCGCTCGACGATGAGGGTATCCGAGCCGAGGGGCAGGTGCCGTCCGTGCTGCTCGCAGGTGCCGACCGGGATGATGAGGCGCGGGTCCGCGGCGAGGATGGCCGCGACCTCGCCGGGTCGCAGCTCCTTGATGCGGCGCGGCGTGTCGGGCGTCGCCGGCGAGAGGGAGGGATAAGTCATTCTGCGCGAGACGCTGAGGCGGTGGCTCCCGGCCGCGGGAGTGCGCGCCCTCGTGGCGCCGGCGTCCGCGGCGGCGGCGCTGTTGCTGGCGAGCGGCTGGCTCGCCGACCAGCAGGTAGGTTACGTGATCGCCGTGGTGCTCGCCACCGCGTTCGCCCTCTGGACCGGGCTGCGCTGGAGCCCGCACTCGGCGCGCACGCCGCTCGTTGTCATCGGCGTGGCACTGCTCATCGCCGGCTTTTCCGCCGGGCGGGCGGAATTGCGGCTCGCACGGTTCGAGCGCGCGCCGGCGGTGGTGAGTGCGACCCAGGCCGCTGCGCTGGAGGACGTGCTGCGCCACCGGCTGGACGACGAGCTGGTCGCGTTGCGCGAGGTCGCCGGACGGGCGCTCGCCCTTGCCCCGACCGAGGATCCGGCGGCCGCGGTCTCCACGCTGCGGCACGCGCTGGGCGACGAGAGCCACCGTGCGGTCGTCGTGATGCGTGCCGACACGCTCGTGGTCTGGGCCGGCACGGTGCACGCCAACCCGCTCGCATTCGTCGCCCCATCCGGCGTCGTGGCCACGCCGTTCGGCCTCACGGTCTACGTGGCGCGCGACAGCAACGGCACGCGCGCGGTGGCCACGTCGCTGCTCGTCGCGCAGTCGCCGGCTGACCGCCTTTCCCGCGGTCTCGCCCAGCGGCTGCCGAGCAACGAGATCGCCGAGGGCTTCAGCTTCGCGCCGCCGACCGACAGCGGGCTGCCAGCTGCCCTCACCTATGTTGACCGGGGGCGGGCGCTCTTCGTCGCACGGGCCATCGTGCCGTCGGAGGGCGAGGTACGGTTCCGGCTGCTCGAGCGGGCTCGCGTGCGCGTCGGCGTGGCCGTGCTCGCGGCGCTCATCGCGTTCATGGTCATGGTGGCCCGCCGCGAGATGGGCGCGCTGGCGACCGCCGTGGGCGCGCTCGTCGTGCTCCGGTGCATCGCCGTCGTCCCATTGAGCGAGTTCTCCACACGCTCCCGGCTGTTCGATCCGGCAGTCTACTTCTATCCGGCCGGCGGGGCCTTCACGGCGAATGCGGCCGCGCTCGCGCTCACATCGGGAACGCTGCTGCTCGTCCTGCTGCTCGTCGTGCGCCGGGTCGGCACGCGGCTGCCGCGCGCGGCAGCGGCGGCGATCGCCCTGCTCACCGTCGGCTTCGGCCCGTTCATCGTCGGTGCGCTGGCGCGCGGCATCGCACCGCCGGCCGACGGCGCCGGCGCGTCACTGTGGCTGAACTGGAACGTGCCACTGTGCCTCGCGGCCACGGCGCTGCTCGTCCTCGCCAGCTGGGCCGGCCGTTCGGCGCTCGGGGGACGTGGGGTGCGTCCAGCTGCGGGTCCGTTGCTCGCCGTCCTCGCTGCGGCAGTAGCGCCCCTCGTCTGGAATGCACCGGGACAGTGGCCCCAGTGGTACAGCCTCCTCTGGGTGCTCGCGGTGGGTGCGCTGGTGATTGCGCGGCCCTCGCGGCGCGCACTGCTCGCTGCCGCACTGGTCGCCGGGCTTGCCGCCACGACGGTGGTGTGGGGCAGCACCTCGCGGGGCAGGGTGGAGCTCGCCGAGCGAGACGTCCGCGGATTGGACTCACCGGACTCGTACGGCGTGACCCTCGCGGCCCGGCTCGCCGGTTCGCTGGAGGGCGGCGAGCTGCCGCGCAGCTCACTGGCGCTGCTGGAGCAGTACGTCGGCTCCGACCTGGCGGCAGCAGGCTATCCCGTGGCGCTGACATCCTGGGTGGGCGCCGTCCCCATCGCGACTTTCGGCTCGGCGCCGTTCGACGTGGCGTTCGACACCGTTGCCGTAGCTGCGGTGGCGGCCTCAGTGAACGAGACGCGCGTGGTGACGACGATACGGCCGAATGCGTACGGCGTGCGCGTGGTGGCGGTGCCGATGCGGGGCGGGGTGGTGACGATCCTCGTGGCGCCGCGTACGCGCCTCATCGGCACCGACGCGTACGCGCGCTGGTACGGACTGTCCGCTCGCGAGACCAACGAGCCTCCCTACACGGTGCAGCTCGTGGCTGACTCGCTCGCCCCGCGCGACGCGATCCGCTGGCGTCGCGAGGGCACCGAGCTGCACGGCGACTGGCCGGTGCACGGTCCATTCGGGCCGGCGCGCGCGCACGTGGAGGTGGACCTGCGGGGACTCGATTCGCTGGCACCTCGTGGAGGGTTGCTGGTGCTGATCGACATCGCGGCCGTCGGGTTCGTCTGGCTCCTCGGCGCCGTCGCCGATGGGCGGGCCGGGCGGTGGCTGCGGCTCCGGCGACGGCGACTGCGCAGCTATCGCACGCGGCTCTCGCTGGCCCTGTTCACCTTCTTCTTCGTGCCGGCCGTCGTCTTCGCGTTCTGGAGCTGGCGGCAGCTCTTCGACGATGCGCAGGCGTCGCGGCGGCTGCTCGTGACGGAAACGGTGCGGGCCGTATCGGGCGCGGGGCAGGCGGACTGGCTGCGGCGCGAGAGCGCGCGGCTGGACACCAAGCTGCTTCTCTACCGGTCCGGAGTCCTCGTCGCGGCGAGCGATTCGTTGTTCGCCGAGCTTGCGCCGATGGGCGCCCTGCTCAGGCCCGACGTGGCACTCGAGCTCAACGTGGCTGAGGAAGTGAGCGCGACGAAGCCGGAGCCACTCGCCGGTGCCACCGGCATGATGGGCTACCGGGTCCTGCCGACAGCGGCGGGTGCGGACATGGTGATCGGGGCGCCAGCGCGGGTGGACGACTTCCTGCTCGATCGCCGCCGGCGCGACCTCGGCGTGCTCGTCCTGTTCGCCAGCGCGCTCGGCGCGGCGGCCGCGCTGTGGCTCAGTGCGCTCGCGGCGCGACAGCTCGCGCGTCCCATCGCCGCGCTTCGCGGCGCGGCGCGCGCCGTCGGGCGCGGCGAGACCGAGCTCCCCCTGCCGCGCGACACGGCGAGCGAGTTCGTTCCCGTGTTCAGCGCGTTCCGCGCGATGGCCGCCGACCTCGGCGAGAGCCGCGCCGCCCTGGAGGAAGCGCAGCGTCGCACCGATGCGGTGTTGCGGACCGTGGCCAGCGGCGTGGTGGCGGTGGACGATCGCGGGCGCGTGATCCTCGCCAACCCGCGCGCCGACACCCTCCTTGGTGACGTGCCCCCCGCTGGGGCGCCGTTGCAGGCGATGTCCGCGCACGCCGTGGCGGCGCGCGTCGCCCGCTTCCTCGCCAGTGATCTCGAGGCGGACGGATTCGAGGTGGAGCGCGACGGGCACTCGCTTCGCGGGCAGCTCACGCGGCTCTCGAGCGGGGGTGCGGTGCTCACGCTGGACGACGTGACCGAGCTGGCGCGCGCGCAGCGCGTCCTGGCGTGGGGCGAGATGGCACGACAGGTGGCGCACGAGATCAAGAACCCGCTCACCCCCATCCGGCTCGGGGTGCAGCACCTGCGGCGGGCGCGCGGTCGCAGCGACTTCGACGCGATCCTCGAGCAGAACGTGTCCCGTATCCTCACGGAGATCGATCGCCTGGACGAGATCGCGCGCTCCTTCAGCCGCTACGGGGGCGCGCCCGAGGAACGGCCGGCCGCCGAGCCGACCGACGTCGCCCGCATCGTGGAAGATGTCGTAGCGCTCGAGCAGCTTGGCGAAGGCACGGTCGAGTGGACCCTCGATGCCAGCGCGGGCGTTCCGAGGGCGCTGGCGCGGGAAGACGAGCTGCGGGAAGTGCTGCTCAATCTCTACGAGAACGCACGCCTGGCTGGCGCCCGGCACGTGCACACCGAGATTCGGCTCGGCGCAACGAGTGACGGCGCTCCGGCCCTGTTGCTCACGGTGGCCGACGACGGCAGCGGCATCAGCGCCGCCGTCCTGCCGAAGATCTTCGAACCGCACTTCTCTACTCGCACGAGTGGCAGCGGCCTCGGCCTGCCCATCACGCGGCGCCTCGTCGAGAGCTGGGGGGGCGAGGTGACCATCGAGAGCACTGAAGGGACGGGCACCACGGTGCGCGTCGCGCTGCGCACGGCCTGAGAGCGCGTCGAACTGTGGCGCGTCGCTGCTGCCCTACTCGGTGTGCGAGCCCGCCGTAGTCACGCCGCCGGTCCGGATACGCACCGTCTTGATGTTGGTGAACTCGCGCAATCCGAGGTCGCTCAGCTCCCGCCCATAGCCGGACGCCTTCACGCCGCCGAACGGAAAGCGCGGATCGGACGCGACCATGTCGTTCACGAACACGCTCCCCGAGTCGATGCCGCGCACGAATGCGTCCTGCTCCGCGGCGTCGTTCGTCCATGCGCTCGCGCCGAGGCCGAAGCGCGTCGCGTTCGCGATGCGGATGGCGTCGCTCGCGTCGCGCGCACGATAGAGGCACCCCACCGGCCCGAACAGCTCCTCGCTCCACGCCGGCGAGCCTTCCGGGATGTCGGTGAGGACCGTCGCCGGGAAGAAGGCGGTGTCGGTGCCGTTGCGGCGGCCACCGCACACGAGCCGCGCCCCCGCGGCCACGGAACGCGCGACCTGTTCCTCGAGCTCCTCGGCCTGCTTCGCCGACGAGAGCGGCCCGAGCTGCGTGGACGGATCGATCGGATCGCCCACGCGCAGCGCCTGCATCCCCTCGGTGAAGCGCCGGAGGAATCGGTCGAAGATGGAGTCGTGGACGATGAACCGCTTTGCGGCGATGCAGCTCTGCCCGTTGTTGATCGTGCGCGCCTTCACCGCCGTCTCCACCGCACGGTCGAAATCGGCGCTCGGCATCACGATGAAGGGATCACTGCCGCCAAGCTCGAGCACCGTGGGCTTGATGTGCTTGCCGGCCACCGATGCCACGCTGCTGCCTGCACCCTCACTGCCCGTGAGCGTCGCCGCCGCCACGCGCGGGTCCGACAGCACGCCGGCCACGGCGTCGGACCCGATGAGCAGCGTCTGGAACACGCCGTCGGGTGCGCCGGCGCGACGCACCAGTGCCTCGAGCTCGAGCGCGCACTGAGGCACGTTCGACGCGTGCTTCAACACTCCCACGTTGCCGGCGACGAACGCGGGCGCCATGAACCGGATGGCCTGCCAGAAGGGAAAGTTCCACGGCATCACGGCCAGCACGACGCCGAGCGGATCGTAGGCGATGAACGAACGGTGCCCTTCGTCGTCCACGTGCTGGTCCGCCACGAACGACGGTCCGTGCTCCGCGTA
>CAMLIU010000089.1 GCA_946479995.1 uncultured Gemmatimonadota bacterium
CCCTTTCTCGCTGGTGGAACGAAACTTCACGATTCGACGCCATCATGTGTGATGGCCTGTCCCGTTCCTTTCTGGTCCCCGAGCGGTTTCGAGGACCAGGCCCCGACTTTCGTCAGAATCAGCGGTTGCGGCCAGCGACCTCACAACCGGCCCGGCAGGTCGAACTCCCGTCGAGCTTCACCCGGCTCGTGCACTGCCGGGTGACCTTGGGTGGGCGAGGAGACACCGCTACTCGCGGACCCGGGCGCAATATGTCCCACCTCAGGATCGCGCGCAGTCAGGCAGCGCCTGACACGCCATGTGTCCTTCACGCCCAGAAGACGGAAGAACGACTTCCGAAGGCTGAGGCCGGTTGAACACCGGTTGTGTCGATCGGCGCCCTGCGTCGTCAGACTTTCGCAGCACCCCGGCTCGACGATCGGGGCGGGTGCCGACCTCTCCGCCTCCCCAGTGGTGCTTCCGGAATCCCGCCAATCAGCACTCGATTTCCTGCCGCGCGAGCGACTGAGCGAGTTGATCGACCAGGTGCCGGCGATCATCGTCTGGATGCGCGGGCCCGAGCACGTGATCGAGATCGCCAATCAGGTGGCGCGGTCGCTCACGGGCTACCGTGAGATCATCGGCCTCCCGGCGTCGGTGGCGATGCCGGAGCTCGAGCGCTACGGACTGATCACCGCGCTGGACCGCGTCTTCGAGTCCGGCGAGCCGTTCGAGCTTCATGGCCTGGAGTTCCACGTCCCTCCTGCTCCCGGGAGATCGGGCGAGGTGCGATACGTGGACTTCGTCTACCGCGCGATCACGGGGCCGGACGGCCGGCCCACCGGCGTCCTCTGTCACGGCACGGATGTCACGGCGCCGGCGCTGGCGGCGGCGGCGCTCCGCGAGAGTGAAACGCATCACCGTCAGGTCCTGGACTCGCTGCCGGTCGTGGTCTACCGCGCCGAGCCGACGCCGCCGCACGAGAGCATCTACGTGAACCGCGCTGTCGAGTCGCTCGGATTCACCCTCGAGGAATGGCTCGCGCGGCCGGACATGTGGGAGAGCCGCCTGCATCCGGACGACCGTGTGCGCGTGCGCCGGGAGGCGCGCGAATCGCTCGAGAGCGCGCGGCCGATGGACGTGCGGTACCGCATGCTGGCGAAGGACGGCAGCGTGCGCTGGTTTCACGATCGTGGCGAGTTCGTTCCCGATCGTGACGGCATGCTCTGCGTCTGGCAGGGCATCATGCTCGACATCACCGCGCTCCAGGAGAGTGAGGAGCGGGAGCGGCTCCTGTTCGAGGAGGCGGGCATCGGGATGGCCGTCTGTCACCTGGACGGGCGCATCGAGCGTGTGAACGCCGCGCTCGCCGAATTTCTCGGCTATCCCCCCAGCGAGCTGACGACGCTCCGCTACCTGGACGTCATGCACCCCGACGACCTGCTGCTGGACGCCCAGGAATCGGAACGCCTGCTGGCAGGGAAGATCCGGAGCTTCACCAGCGAGCGACGGTACCGACGCCGCGATGGCGCTGTCGTCTGGGGCGCGCTTACGGTGTCCTTGCTGCGGGATGCGAGCGGCATCCCGATCCGCCGCATCGCGCAGGTGCAGGACATCAGCGAGCGCCGGCGCGCCGAGGTGGCGCTGGCTGCGACGCGCGATGCGCTGGAGGAGAGCGAAGCACGCTACCGGCACATCGTGGCGAATGCGCCGGGAATGGTCTACCAGTACGTCTTCGAGCCCGACGGCGCCGGCCGGTACAACTTCGTGAGCGAGGGCTCGCGCACGATGTTCGGCGTGGCGCCGGAAGACGCGCTGCGCGACCCGGCGGCCCTGCTCGACCTGATCCATCCGGAGGACCGGTCATGCTTCAGCGAGCTTGCCCGCGAGGCCAGGGACAGTGCAGGGGACTTCCGCTGGGAGGGGCGCGTCCGGCTGCGCGACGGGGAGATCCGCGTCATCCAGGTGGTGGCGCGTGACCAGCGCAAGGCGGACGGCACGGTGCTCTCGGACGGCCTCGTCGTCGACGTCACCGAACCGCGGCGCGCCGAGCAGCGGCTGCGCGAGAGCGAGGAGCAGCTGCGGCACACGCAGAAGATGGAAGCCGTGGGCCGCCTCGCCGGAGGCGTGGCGCACGACTTCAACAACCTCATCACCATCATCCGCGCCAGCGCCGGCTTCCTGCTCGAGGACACGAGCGAGGCCGACCCGCGCCGCGACGACGTCCGCCAGATTACTGCCGCTGCCGACCGGGCCGCTGCCCTCACGCGGCAGCTGCTCACGTTCAGCCGGCGGCAGCCGGCGACGACGCAAGCGCTCGACCTGAACGAGATCGTCGCGAACCTGCGGCCCATGCTGGCGCGGGTCATCGGCGAGGACATCTCCTTCTCGGTCGGCCTCCACGACCGGCCGGCGATGGTGCTTGGCGACGTGGCGCAGATCGAGCAGGCCCTGGTGAATCTTGCGATCAACGCCCGTGACGCGATGCCCGGAGGCGGGCGCCTCGGCATGGAAGTGTCGGTCGTGTCCCTCGATTCCGATTCGGCGGTGGAAAGTGCGAGCTACGGCGTCGCCGCCACGCCCGGCCGCTATGCGCGCCTGTCCGTCTGGGACAGCGGCACCGGCATGCCGCAGGAGGTGTGCGCGCGCGCGTTCGAGCCATTCTTCACCACGAAGGAGGCGGGGCGCGGCACGGGGCTCGGGCTCTCCATGGTCTACGGCGTGGTGAAGCAGGCCGGTGGGCACGTGCACGTGGAATCGTCCCTTGGCGAGGGCACGATGTTCGAGCTCTTCCTGCCGCTGCACGAGGGCGTGGCAGCGTCACCGACGGATCGTGCCGACGTGAGCCTCGGTGCCGAAGGCACGGAGACGATCCTGCTCGTGGAGGACGAGCCCGGCCTGCGTGCGCTGGCGCGCCGCATCCTCGAGCGGCAGGGCTATGCGGTGCTGGCGAGCGCCAACGGGCGCGAAGCGCTGGAGACGGCCAGGGCGCATGGGGCGCCCCTGCACATGGTGCTCACCGACGTGGTGATGCCGGAGATGAATGGCCGCGCCATGGTGGAGCGCCTGCGCACCGAGCGTCCGGACGTCGCGGTGGTGTACATGTCCGGGTACACGGACGACGATGCCCTTCTTCGCGGCGCGCTGGAGGCGGAAGCCTCCTATATCCAGAAGCCGTTCGCCCCGGCGGAGCTGCTGCGCGTCGTGCGGGAGACACTCGACGCACCGGCGCGACGATAGCTCGCGCGGGCAGGAGCCGCGCGTTAGCTTCTGCGCGCCAGGTCCATCGGGCTTCTTCGCACCGCATCCATGGCCGCTTCCACCACCCCTCTCGCGCCCGAGTCGGTGCGCGACACCGTCATCGCCTGGCGCCGCGCGCTGCACCAGGATCCGGAGCTCTCCTTCCGCGAGGTGCGCACCTCCGCCTTCGTCGCGCAGACGCTCGCCAGCTTCGGCGGCCTCGAGATCAGTCGTCCCACGCCGACGAGCGTGGTCGCGCGACTGGTCGGCACGCGCGAGGGACGCGTGCTCGCCATGCGCGCCGACATGGATGCGCTGCCGATTCTTGAGGCCAATGCGCACGACTTCGTCTCGCGGACGCCGGGGGTGATGCACGCGTGTGGCCACGACGGCCACACGGCGATGCTGCTCGGCGCTGCCCAGGTGCTTGTCGCGCGCCGCGACCAGCTGCGCGGCGAAGTGCGATTCATCTTCCAGCACGCCGAGGAGATTCCTCCGGGCGGTGCCCAGGAGCTCGTGAAGGCCGGGGTGATGGATGGGGTGGACCTCGTGATCGGCGCACACCTCTGGCTGCCGCTCGCCTTCGGCAAGGTCGGGGTGAAGTCCGGCGCGCTGATGGCGGCCCCCGACAACTTCCTCATCGTCATCGAGGGTGCCGGCGGACATGCCGCCATGCCGCAGGTCACGGTGGACTCCGTCGCCATCGCGGCGCAGGTGGTGACCAACCTGCAGCACGTCGTCTCCCGCAACATGGACCCACTCTCGTCGGTCGTCGTGTCGGTGACGCGCATCGCCGGTGGGTCGGCGTACAACGTCATTCCGGGGAGCGTGGAACTCGAGGGAACGGTGCGCACCTTCGATCCCGCGCTGCGTGACCGGGTGCCCGAGCTCATGGAGCGCATCGTCGCCGGCATCACGTCGGCGCATGGTGCGCGGTACCGGTTCGAGCTGAAGCGCGGGTACCACCCGGTGCTGAACGATGCTCAGGCCAGCGAGCTGCTCGAGCGCGCCGTGACGCGCGCACTCGGGCCCGATGCGCTCAGCGAGGCCATCCCGACGATGGGGGGGGAGGACTTCTCGGCGTACCAGCAGCATGTCCCCGGCGCCTTCTTCTTCATCGGCGCGCGAAACGAGGAGCGCGGGATCATCCACCCGCATCACCACGAGCGGTTCGACCTCGACGAGCGCGCGCTCGACTACGGCACGCGCATCTTCGTCGCGGCGGCGGAAGAGTATCTCGGGGGCGACGCCGAGTGACCGGCTCCGGCGGAGGATTCCGCGCCCATCACTGGCTCGGCTTCCTCCCGACCGTCGGCATGCTCGGCGGGATCCTCTTCGCCAACCGTGTCCGTCCGCTGGTGCTCGGGATTCCATTTCTCTTCTTCTGGCTCGCGGCGTGGGTCGTTGCCACCTCGCTCGTCATGTCGGTCATCCTGCGACTCGACCGTGCCGCCGAGCGCGAGCAGGCGGGCCGCACGCGACCCGACGCGGAGCAGGGGCGATGACGGTCGCCCTCTCCATCATGGCGGTGGTGTTCGCCATCTCCATCGCGCTCGGTCTGCTGGCGCGCCGCGGGCACCCGATGACGCTCGAGCAGTGGAGCGTGGCTGGCGGCGGGTTCGGCAGCGTCTTCGTGTTCCTGCTGATGGCTGGAGAGCTCTACACGACCTTCACCTTCCTTGGCGGCAGTGGCTGGGCGTACGGCAGGGGCGCGCCGGCGATGTACATCCTCTGCTATCCCACGCTCGCCTACAGCCTCTCGTACTTCCTTCTGCCCGCCATCTGGCGTGCATCACGCGGGCGCGGGTTCGTGTCGCAGGCGGACTTCTTCGTCGCGCGCTATCGCAGCCGAACGCTCGGCGTCATCGTCGCCCTGGTGGGAGTCGCGGCACTGATTCCGTACCTCGTGCTGCAGTTCAAGGGGCTCGGCATCATCGTGGCCGAGGCATCGTACGGGCGCGTGTCGCCCGCAGCGGCCATCTGGGCGGGAGCGGCAGCGCTCATCCTGTATGTGGTCGTGTCGGGGGTCCGCGGCTCGGCGTGGACGGCAGCGCTGAAGGATGCGATGATCCTCGTCGTCGTCGTGGCGATGGGACTCTACCTTCCGTATCACTGGTACGGTGGCATCGGCCCCATGTTCGAGGCCATCGACAGGGCACGGCCGGATTTCCTGACGCTGGGAGGCACGGGTCGCAGCACGAGCTGGTTCATCTCGACCGTGCTGCTCACGTCGATCGGCGTGTACACCTGGCCACAGTTCTTCAGCGGCGTGTACACGGCGCGGAGCGACGACGTGTTCCGCAAGAACGCCGTGGTGCTGCCGCTCTACCAGCTCGTGGTGCTGTTCGTCTTCTTCGTCGGATTCGCGGCCACGCTGAAGGTGCCCGGACTCGTCGGCCCCGATGGGGACCTGTCGCTCTTTCGCATTGCGAAGCTGAGCTTCTCGCCCACCGTGATCGGGGTCATCGGTGCCGCCGGCCTGCTCACGGCGCTCGTGCCGGGATCGATGCTGCTCATCAGCGCGGCCACCATCCTCGCCAAGAACGTCTATCGCGAGCTGGTGCCGTCGGCGAGCGAGCGACAGGTGGCGCTGGTGGCGCGGGCGATGGTGCCGGTGCTCACGCTCGTGTCGGTGCTGCTCACGCTGCATGGTGGCTCGGCGATCGTGGCCCTGCTGCTCATGGGCTACAACGTGGTGACGCAGCTCTTTCCCGCGCTCGTGCTTTCACTCGGACCTTCACCGAGGATCGGCGCGCCCGCCGCGCTGGGCGGGATCGTCGCCGGTGAAGTGACGGTGGCTGCGATCGCGCTCTCCGGCGCGTCGCTCGCGACGCTTCTGCCGGGTTGGCCTCCGGTGATCACGGAGCTCAATGTCGGCGTGGTGGCACTCGTGGTGAACGTCGTCACCATTCTCGTCGTGACGCTCGCTACGCGTGGGCGAGCACCTGTGACAACGGTCACGCGAAGCGGTGGTGCAGGGAGTGAGAGTGCGGTGGCGTCGAGCGTATCGCCGATCGCCTGACTTTCCGCTCCGCCTGATGACCACGCTCTACTACGTCAACGTGACGATCCACGTCCTCGCGGCCATGCTCTGGCTGGGAGGGATGTTCTTTCTCGGCGTTGTGGGCGCGCCGGTGCTGCGCGTTGTGGAGCCGCCGGCGCTCCGGCAGCGTCTCTTCCAGCAGCTCGGCCTGCGCGCGCGTGGCCTGGGCTGGTGGGCGATCACGGTCCTGGTGGTCACCGGTACGCTCAACCTCTGGTTTCGCGGCTGGCTGCACTGGGACGGAGTGTTCGGCAGCGCGACATTCTGGCGCACCCCCATCGGCCTTGCGCTGGCGGTGAAGCTGGCCGCGGTGACGACGATGGTGATAGTGAGCGCCGTGCACGACTTCGTGCTCGGCCCGATGGCCGGCCGGCTGCCGGCCGGCTCTCCGGAGGCACTCGCGTTCCGCCGCCGCGC
>CAMLIU010000090.1 GCA_946479995.1 uncultured Gemmatimonadota bacterium
CGGAAGCAGCGCGCGATCTGGAAGTAGCGGTCGAAGCCGCTCACCATGAGGAGCTGCTTGTAGATCTGCGGCGACTGGGGCAGTGCGTAGAACTCGCCGGCGTGCACCCGGCTCGGCACCAGGTAGTCGCGCGCCCCCTCGGGCGTCGGCTTGGTGAGGATCGGCGTCTCCACCTCGAGGAACCCGGCGTCGCTCAGGTAGCGGCGCGTGCGCTGAAGCAGCCGGTGGCGGAGGATGATGTTCCGCTGCAGCTCCTCGCGACGCAGGTCAAGGAAGCGGTAACGGAGCCGCAGCTCTTCGGCAGGAAGTTGCTCGCTCCGGCCGCGCGCCACGGGAATGGCGGGCGTGTCCGCTGGTCCGACCACACGCAGCGAGGTGGCGCGCACCTCCACGTCCCCGGTGGGCATCTCCGGGTTGCGCATGTTCTGCGGGCGCGCGATCACCTCGCCCTCGATCAGGACCACGGTCTCGGCGCCCAGCGACGCGGCACGCGAGGCGAGCTCCTCACCGGCGATCGACGGGTCGAACGATACCTGGACGATGCCCGCGCGGTCGCGCAGGTCCACGAAGACGAGGCCGCCCAGGTCGCGGGCGCGGTGCACCCAGCCCGCCAGGCGCACGAAGGCGCCGACGTCCTCCGAGCGCAGCGACCCGGAAAGGTGGGAACGATAGGAAGTGGCGAGCGCCGTCTCAGCCATGCCGGAGCTTTCGGGAAGAAGTACGCGCGAGCGGCGCGATGATGGGAGTGCGAAAGCTATCGGCCGGACGGGCCCGTCGGTAGCGCCGCGCTTGTCCGAAGGACCGGGATCCACTAAGCTCAACTTCATGCGGCGCATGACGTTCGCCGCCACGAGCGGTCCCGCCAGCGCCGAGTCCGCCGACGAGACTGCCGCCATGACCGAACGAGAGAACCTCCTCAACCTGACCCCCGCCGACGCCGAGAGGCGACTCGCGACGGCGATGTCCGAGCTCGGCCAGCCGGGCTATCGGGTGGGTCAGGTGCTGCGCCGCCTGTGGACGCTGCCGGCGCGTTCGTTCGAGGAGATGACCGAACTGCCAGCCGCCCTCCGTGCCGAGCTCGACGCGCGTTTCGAGCTGCCGCGGCTGGAACTGGTGGTCCGCCAGCGCTCTTCCGACGGGACGCAGAAGTTCCTGTTCAGGGTGCGCGATGGCGAGGCCATCGAGACAGTGGCGATCCCGGAAGGAAACCGGGTCACGCTTTGCATCTCCTCGCAGGTCGGTTGCGCGCTGAAGTGCGCTTTCTGCGCAACGGGCGCGATGGGTTTCTCGCGCAACCTGCAGGTGCACGAGATCGCCGGGCAGGTTCGGGAGATGCGCCTCATCGACGAGCCCGTCAATGTGACGAACATCGTCTTCATGGGGATGGGCGAGCCACTCATGAACTGGAGGGCGGTGGATCCGACGCTCACCATCCTCAACGATCCACGCGGGCTCGGCATCGGCGCGCGGCACATCACCATCTCGACGGTGGGAGTGCTTCCCGGCATCGTCGCCCTGGGCCAGCGGAAGGAGCAGTTCCGCCTCGCAATCTCCATCCACGCGCCGACAGATGAGCTGCGTCAGCAGCTCATGCCGATCAACACGAAATATCCGCTGGCCGACGTGATCGAGGCGGCGAAGGTGTTCGTGCGGCGCGTGACGTTCGAATACGTGATGCTCGGTGGAGTCAACGACGGCCCGGAGCAGGCTCGCAGGCTCGCCGACCTGGCGCGGGAATGTGGGGCGTTCGTGAACCTCATCCCGCTGCATCCGGGCGGCTCGCAGGGCTTCACGCCCACGCCGGCAACGGAGATTGCGCGCTTCGCGCGGCTGATCCGCGAACGCGGCGTGGAGGTAGCGATCCGGAAGAGCCGCGGGATGGACATCGCCGCGGCGTGTGGGCAGCTACGGGTTGAACGGCTGGGGCGGCGGGCGCCACGACCACCCGAGCAGCACGGTGACGTCCAGGTAGCGTGAGCTGTCGCGCTCCGTACGCGACGTGGCGGGCTTGAGCACTTTCGCCACGGACGCCGCCCACTCGGGGTGTCCGGATCGGTCCAGCACGACGGTGGTGTCCTGCGCGGGGCTCCCGTTCCCCATGTCGACCACGTCGAAGCCCTGATCGCGCAGCAGTCGCGTCGCACGGCGGGCGAGCCCCTGGGTGCCCGTGGTATTGAGGACCTGCACGCGAATCCGTACTCCCTCGGGTGCCCGCGGCAGGTCGTCGTGCGGAAGCACGGCGGCGAAGGTGCTGGTGGTGGTCGTGCTGCGCAGCGCGTGCACCACCCATGCAGCCCCGATGAGCACCACGGTGACCAGAGCCACGGCGAAGATGGCTAGGCGCTTCATCGAACCATGTTCCAGAGCGCCACGGCCTCGGGGAACAGGCGCTGTCCCTCGCGCAGCGACCACTCCAGACGGTTGCGCAGCACCTGGCGGAAGGTGGCGTCGAAGTCGTGCGGCACCTGCGCAGCGAGATAGGCGCGGTCGGCGCGCGAGAACTTGCGGCCGGGCTCGAGGTAGTCAGCCATGTACAGCGCCTTGCCAAGCCGATCCCACCGCGCCGAGCCGACGGTGTGGAATCGAATTGCATCGAGGAGGTCAGCACGGTCCTCGCCGTCCGCCTTCAGCCGGTTGGCCGCCGCCGGACCGTGCAGCATGTCTACCGTGTACTCGGGGAGGTCGCCCGCGAGGCGCCGCAACTCGGACTCGGGCGCGTCGCGCAGCGCGTCGTGATAGCGGCCGGCGTCGTGCCAGGCCTGCGCCTCCACCGGCGGCAGCCGGAGCGCCGACGCCCATTCATCGAGCAGGGTCGTGACGCGCCCGATGTGCTCGATCCGGCGCTCGGTCACGCAGGCCCACGCCGGCATGACGATGGCAGCCGTGCTCACGCCGCCCGCCCCTCCAGGAGCGACTCGAGCTCGGCGAGCTCGCGCTGCCAGAAGTCGCGATCCCGGATTCCCGGGTGCGGCAGCGTGAGCGTCCGGGAGCGGAGCGTCAGATCGCCGAAACGCACGATGTCCAGGTCGATCGTCCGTGCGCCCCACCGACGGCTGCGCACGCGGCCGAGCGAGCGCTCCATGCGCTGCAGCATGCGCAGGAGCAGGTGCGGGGCGACCTGCGTGGCCAGGACGAGCATCTGGTTGAGGTAGGCGCCCTGCGGACCGGCGCCGAACGGCGCTGTTTCCTCCACGCGGCTCGAGGCCAGCATGCGGGTTGCGGGCAGCGTCGACACGGCGGCGCGCGCGCGGGCCAGGTACCCCGCCCGATCGCCGATGTTGGAGCCCACCGCGACGTACACCCGCTCAGTCATGCTGCCGCTCCACGACCACCTCGGCGTACTCGAGGGGACCCTCGAGCATCACGTGCGGCTTGCGCACCACCACTCGCACCGAAGCAACCCCGTCAAGCGACAGGAGCGCGTCGGCAATGTCACCCGCGATGCCCTCGAGGTAGTCGAGCGGCTGTCGCTCGAACCGGTCGCGAGTGCGACGATATACCTCACGGTAATCCAGCAGCTCGCGGCTCCCGGCCGCGCGGCGCACCGTCACATCCACCTCGAGGGGCTGCGGGAGCGTCCGCTCGTGGTCGAGGATGCCGACGCGCGCGTGGAAGCGCATGCCGGCGAGGGTGACTTCGAGGCGATCGGAGGGTGAGGAGGACACGGCGCGCAACGTAGGACGAACACGGCGGTGGGTCAATCAGCCGACGCTCGTGATGCGCCGCGTCAGCTCGTTCAGGTAGTTCGCCACGCTGCGCAGCTCCTGGGTAGCGCCCTCCAGCTCCCGCAGCGCTTCCGCCTGCTCGCGCGCCGATTGGGTCACCTGCTCGGCGCCCTCGCGGTTGCGCCCGGCGATGGAGGAGATCCGGCGCACCCGGTCGCTGAGGTTCGCGAACGCGAGCTCCTGCTCGCGCGACGTGAGGGCGATGCGCTGAGCGCCCGTGGCCGCGCTCGCCGTGGCGTCCACGATGAGGTCGAGTGCCTCGCGTGCCTGGCCCGACAGGGTCTCCACGTCCTGCACGATCGTCTCGCCGCGCTGCATCTGGAAGGCGACGCGGCGCATCTGTTCCTCGAACTCGGTGACGATGTCGCCCGCTTCGTCGGAGGCGCGCGCGCTCTGCTCGGCCAGCTTGCGCACCTCGTCGGCCACCACGGCGAAGCCCTTTCCCTGTTCCCCGGCGCGTGCGGCCTCGATGGCGGCGTTCAGCGCCAGCAGGTTGGTGCGGTCGGCGAGCTCGCGGATGACGGCGATGAACTCCGTGATTCGCGTGACGCTGCCCGTGAGGCCGGCGATCTGCGAGCCGCTCTCGCCGACGAAGGTCTTCGCGCCCACGAGGCGCTCGATCGCCGTGCCGATGGTATGGCGATGCTCGGTGGCGATCTCCGTGGCACGCTGGCTCGCCTCCGCCGCCTCGCTCCCGTCCCGCACTACCCCCTGGGTGGCGGCGTGCAGCGCGCGGGTCACCTCGAGCGACCGGCCCACCTGCTCTCCCTCTTCGGCGATGCCGCGCGTGATGTCGGCGATGGTGCGGGCCACGGACTCGCCGCCGCCGCGAAGGGCGCGCGCCGATGCCGTGAGGGTGTCCAGCTGCGAGCTGACGCGCGTCATCGCCTCGCGCAGCGGCCGGCGCAGGTCGTAGATGTGCAGCGTGGTCGCGAGCTGCAGCGCGAACCGCCGGATGAGGGCGATCTCCTTCGGGGTGTAGGCGTCGGGCTTGTGGTGCTCCAGCTCGAGCATCCCGACGGTGCGGTCGCCAAAACGGAGGGGGAGGAGCACCACGCTGCGCATCGGCGAGTCGGACACGTCCACGCGGGCATCCCGCGCGGCGTCGGAAATGTTGATCACTTCGCCGGTCTGCAGGGACTCGGCGCGAAGCCTCGCCAGCTCCGGCCGGAGGTCCGTCTCCGTCTCCAGGTAGCCCAGATCGCCACTCCAGATCTGTCGCAGCGTGCCGTCTTCCAGCCGCGAGATGCGGAAGGTCTGCCAGTCCACCAGGCGGTGGGCCAGCACCTGGATGCGACGGAAGGCATCGGCGATGTCCACGTCCGACGAGACGATCTGCTCCATCGCGAGGATCTTGTTCAGCTCCTCGGCGGCGATGGACTCCTCGAGGATACGCTTCACCAGCAGGCCGGCTCCGAGGAGCACGACTCCGACGACGCCCCAGCCCACTGGGCTCAGGTTCAGCACCGTGAGCAGGATCAGCGAGACGGCGATGGTGCTGGCGCCGAACGCGATCACCTCGTAGCGGAGGATGAGGGACTTCTCCTCGTCCACGAGCTTGTCGCGCAGCAGCAGCGTGAAATAGAGGAGCATGCGGCTCGCCACGAAGTAGGCGAGCATGAAGAGCGCGAGCGCCGCCAGCGTGTCGGTAGTGAGGGCGGCCTCTCCGCCATTCAGCGAGATGACGGCCCACGCGTACACGCCGTAGGACGAAAGCAGGGCGATGACTTCGCGTCCCGCATTGATCAGTGCCGCCTGCATGCCCTTGCGCAGCAGGAGCCCGTCGGCGGCCGCGATCCCGAGCCACATCGCGAGCGAGCTGGCGGGGGGGCCGACCAGCAGCGCCCCCGAGAGGGCGGGAATGGCAAGCAGGTTCAGGGCGCCATACTTCGTGAGCGGAATCTGCTGTGCGCGCAGCCCGACAACCGTCACCAGCAGCACGGCGATGCCCACCTGCTGGGCCAGCCAGCGCTGGTCGGCGGCGAGGGCGGCCACGAGGAGCGCGAGGCCGACCACTCCGACGACGCGCGCGTAGGCGCCGAGGAAGCGCCGCATCTACACGTCGTCGATGGCGCTTCGGAGCGAAGCAGCCAGCCGCAGCGCCGCGTCCACGCTCTCATCGGCCGCGCGCACGATCGCGCTGCCGACCACGACGCCGTCGGCGAGCGCCGCCACCGCCCGCGCCTGTTCCGGGCGCGAGATCCCGAATCCAACGCAGACGGGAAGCGAGGTTGCGCTGCGAAGGCGCGCCACGGTTGCGGGGAGCTCCGTCGGGAGGTCGGATCGTTCGCCCGTCACGCCAAGGCGGCTGATGAGGTACACGAAACCACGTCCGGTGCGGGCGATGGCGCCCATGCGATCGGCGGGCGTGGTCGGGGCCACGAGACGGATGAAGTCGAGCGGTCCGCGCGCGAACCAGGCTTCGCGCTCCGGATCCGCGCCCAGCGGCAGGTCGGTGACGAGCACACCGCTGGCGCCGGCATCGGCGGCGCGGCGCAGCGCGTCCTCTCCTCCGCGCAGCAGCGGGTTCAGATAGCTGAAGAGGACCACGGGAATTCCCAGCTTCGCCCGCGCGATGATGGCGAGCACCTGGTCGAATCGCACGCCCAGCTCGAGCGCCTTCTGAGAGCTCGCCTGGATCACCGCGCCGTCGGCCATCGGGTCGGAGAACGGCACGCCGACCTCGATCACGTCGGCCCCGATGGCCTCCAGGCCCTGCACGAGTGCGACGCTGCGCTCCACGTCGGGGTGCCCGGCCGTGACGTAGGGAACGAAGGCGCGGCGGCCCGCCGCTCCGAGCTGCGCGAACCGGCGCGCGATCGCGTCAGACGAAGTAGTCGCCAGGCCTGATTCCATATCGTTCCGGATTCTCCGTCTTGATGATCGTGCGCAGGTACGCGCC
>CAMLIU010000091.1 GCA_946479995.1 uncultured Gemmatimonadota bacterium
CTGGATCCTCGGCCGCGTGGACGACGTGCTCAACGTCGCCGGCCACCGCATCGGGACGATGGAAGTGGAGAGCGCGCTCGTCGAGCATCCGGCGGTCGCCGAAGCAGCCGTGGTGGGCAAGAGCCACGAGCTCAAGGGACAGGCGCTCGCCGCGTTCGTCACGCTGCGCGAGGGATTCTCGCACGACCACGAGCTCCGCGAGGAGTTGCGCGACTTCGTGGCGGAGAAGATCGGCGCCATCGCGCGGCCGGACGACATCCTGTTCAGCGCGGACCTTCCGAAGACCCGCTCCGGCAAGATCATGCGTCGGCTGCTGCGCGACATCGCCGAAGGCCGCGCCCTCGGCGACACCACCACGCTCGCCGACCCGAACGTGGTCGCGGCGCTGAAGGAGCAGTACGAGGGGCAGGAAGGCTGAACTGCGGGTGAGTCGTGAAGCGTGAGACGTGAGACGTAACTGCCACCGCAGTCACGCTTCGTCTCACGCTTCACGTCTCACGAGTTGTTCCTGTCTGCCCTGCAATTTCCTCCATCTCTTGACGTTCTCCGAGCCAGCGGACTACTGTGGGGTTAATTCCGATAAAATCTGTCGGAATTGAATCGGCCACCCCTCCCCCACCATGCTCCTCCGTTCCACGCTCCTCGCTGCCTCTGCGTATATCGTTGCAGCACAGTCACTTGTGGCACAAGCAACGAGCCACGCCGCCGACACGTCGGCCGTCGCCCGCTCCGACACGGGATCCATGCCTGGGCGGAAGCCCATCGAGCTGGATCGCGTCCGCGTCGTCGATCGAGCCGCTCACCGAGACAGCTATTCGGCCACCTCGAGCCGGTCGCTCACCCGCACCGACACTCCGCTCCGCGACACGCCGCAGTCGGCCACGGTGCTCACGCGCGCCGTCATCGCCGACCAGGCCATGCAGGGCATGGCCGACGTCGTCCGGTACGTGCCGGGCATGACGATGGGACTGGGCGAGGGGCACCGCGACCAGCCGACGATCCGCGGCAACAGCTCCACGGCTGACTTCTTCGTCAACGGGGTGCGCGACGACGCCCAGTACCTGCGGGATCTCTACAACGTGGAGCGCGTGGAGGCCATTCGCGGCGCCAACGCCATGGTGTTCGGTCGAGGAGGGGGCGGCGGTGTCATCAACCGGGTGAGCAAGCAGGCCGGGTTCGCGCACCTCGCCCAGCTCACCCTGGAGGGTGGCTCGTTCGACCACGCGCGTGAAACGGGAGACGTCAACCTGCCGATCGGCAGCCGACTGGCGGTGCGCGTGAACGGCATGCTCGAGCGGTCGGGGAGCTTCCGCGACTTCTACCACCTGCGCCGCGAGGCGGTGAACCCGACCGCCACCATCCTCGCCGGCGGCACGGTGGTGAAGCTCGGCTACGAGTGGTTCGACGACGAGCGCACGGTGGATCGCGGCATCCCGTCGTTCGACGGCGCGCCAGCCTCCACGGCGGCCAGTGCCTTCTTCGGCGACCCGACGGAGAATCGCGCGAAGGCCCGCGTGGACGCGGCGGATCTGTCGCTCGAGCACAGCTTCGGTCCGGTGTCGCTCCGCTACACCACGCGCGGCGTGCGCTACGACAAGTTCTACCAGAATGTCTTCCCCGGCGCGATGACTGCCGACGGCACACAGGTGCAGCTTCGCGCCTACAATCACGCGACGAAGCGTGCCAACCTGTTCAACCAGCTCGACCTCACGCGGACGCTGGTCACGCGCTCCCTCACCCACACGCTGCTCGTGGGCGCCGAGCTGTCGCGACAGGGGACGGACGACTTCCGGGAGACCGGCTACTTCGGTGACGGAACCGCAACTTCCATCACCGTCCCCGTCGGCGCTCCGCCGACGGCCACCGGCGTGAGCTTCCGCCAGAGCGCCACCGACGCCGACAACCACACGCGGCTCGACATCGGCGCCGGCTACGTGCAGGACCAGGTCGCGCTCGGTGAGCACTGGCAGGCCATCGCCGGCGTGCGTGTGGACCGGTTCGCCCTGCGCTTCCACGACAACCGCGCCGATCGCGACCTCGCGCGCGTGGATCATCTTGTGTCGCCGCGCGGTGGCCTCATCTTCAAGCCCGTCGAGGCGGCGTCGGTCTACGCGTCGTACAGCGTGTCGCATCTCCCCGGCTCGGGAGACCAGTTCGCGTCACTCACCCCGACGACGCAGGCGCTGGAGCCCGAGCGCTTCGTCAATCGCGAGCTGGGCGCGAAGTGGGACGCCACCCCGTCCCTCGCGCTCACGGCGGCGGTGTATCGTCTCGACCGGTCCAACAGCCAGGCGCCCGACCCCAACGACCCGTCACGCGTCGTGCAGACGGGCGCGCAGCGCACCACGGGCGTGGAGCTCGGCGCGAGTGGCGACGTCACCGATCGCTGGCAGCTCACCGGCGGCTGGGCGATCCAGCGCGCGCGCATCGTCAGCGACATGAGGTCCGGTGCCGCGGGCGCCACGGTGCCGCTCGTCCCGCAGCACACGCTGTCGCTCTGGAACAAGGTGCAGGTCGCGCCGCGCTTCGGCCTGGGCCTCGGTGCGGTGCACCAGTCGCGCGTGTACGCCGCGCTCGACAACGCGGTCACCCTCCCCGCCTTCACCCGATACGACGCGGGACTCTACGTCGCACTGCTGCAGCACGGCCGCCTCCAGGTCAACATGGAAAACCTGCTCGGTGCCCACTACTTCGCCTCGGCGCACGGCAACAACAACATCATGCCTGGTGCGCCCCGGACGCTGCGGGTGTCGGTGAGCGTCGAGAGATGAGCCGCTCTTCGGGAGGCGCGTGGCCCTCGCCGGCCCCGGCGCTACCAGCCCCAGCCTCACCGCGAGGCCGATGGCGAAGAGCACCGGCACCGAGAGATTCCAGCCTAAACGGCGACCCATGAGGCAGTTACTGGGCTGATTGCCATCGGTCGCACACCGTACGCATCCGCTCCCGAAGGACCATCAGTCGGACGTGGTACGCGGTACGATGTACGCACTGCTGCAGTTGCAGGTGGTCGACGCCCTCTCCGAGCCGAGGAGCCACTGGTACATTCCCTGCACCCTCACCAGCATCTCAACCAGCGGCCCGATCAATGTCCGGCTTCATCAATCGCATGTTCCCCGAGAAGATCTTCGCCCACAAGATCGACCCGGGTGCCGAACGTCGGCTGCGCCTTGCCCAGGCCCGTGCCGAGGAATCCATCATCCGCTCGCACGTGGACAACGCGCTCATGTTCGTCGATACGCTCGCCGAGGACATGACCTTCGACCGCGCGATCGATTCCTACATTCGACAGATGTCCATCCCCGAGCCCCTCGCCAGCACGGTCGCCACGCGGACCCTGGTGATCCTCGGCCAGGACCTCGTGCCGTACCGCCGTCGCTCGCGCGAGGAAGGCGCCGCCGACGTCCCTGAGGATTCGCGCCCGCCCCTCCGCATCGGCGACGCCAGCGCCGCGAGGGCCCGACGCGCGTAAGCAGGAGCAGATCGGAACAGCGGGAAGAACGCAAACGGCCGGATCAGAACGGAAACTGCCGGACTCTATCCATGGATAGAATCCGGCAGTTTCGGTAGAAATCCGGCCTTTTTCCGCTCCTAACCCTTGTCACCCCTCTGCTCATCCGCCGCGTTGATCGCCCGGATGCTCACCTCCTGCGTGTTCCGGATCGCCTTTCCATAGCCGGTCGCCCGCAACTGGGCAGCGGCGGCGGCGAGGGCGTCGTCCTCCATGGCTCTCACCTCGCGCAGGTCGAGGAGCGAGATCACGAGGAGGATGGTGACGATCACCGCCGAGATCACGCAGTAGGTACAGATGGCGTTGATCACGAACAGCTCGAGCCAGGTGAGCCACGCCGAGAACACCACGCCGAAGCCCGTCATCCCCACGAGCACCTGCGACACGCGGGGACTGTCGGCGAGCGAGGCGCTCAGGCCCGCGAGCGAGACGACGAGCACCGCGAGGTAGAAGCCGATTCCCCACACTGCCACCGGCAGCCCCCACAGCGTTGCCCACTTCGAGAGCTGGACCGTCTCGCAGGAGCCCACGCTGCAGGCGAGCGTGCCGATGACACCGAGCTTGTAGAGGCTCAGGTAGGCCGCGACGAACAGGCCCGCCAGCGCGACGAGCGCCGCGAGCATGCGCTTGTTCACGGCGTCGGCTTCGTGGCGGAAGTGCCGGCAGCCGCCGGAGCGGCCGCCGTGGAGTCGACCGGCGCAGGAGCGGGCGCATTCTTCGCCGCTTCATCCACGTACTTCTTGTACGCGTCGTAGGGCACCGCACCCGGCACGACCGTGCCGTTGAAGATGAAGGTGGGCGTCTGCCCGATGCCGCGCCGCTCGCCCTCCCTGAGCGTGGCCTCGATCTGCGGGCGGTGCGTGTCGTTGTCCATGCACGCGCCGTACTTGTTCATGTCCAGCCCGATCTGCTTCGCGAGGTCGGAGATGGGGCCGCGCGGGCGGCTCGTCGCCTCGCCATTCCACTTGTCCTGGTTCATGAACAGTGCGTCGTGCATCTCCCAGAACTTCCCCTGATCGTTGGCGCATGCCGCGGCGAGCGATGCATCCCACGTATTGCGGTGGATGTTGAGCGGGAAGTCCATGAAGCGGACGCGCACCTTGCCCGTGTTCACCAGCTCGCTGCGCACCTGCGGCTCGGTGATCACGGCGAACTGGCCGCACGCCGGGCACTCGAAGTCGGCGAACTCGATGACTTCCACCGGCGCCGAGGGGGAGCCGAGCACGTAGCCCTCTGCCTTGAGCGGGGGCAGGTTGGGGTCGATGCGGGAGACCTGCGTCTTCGGCCGCGACGCCGCCCACGCGAGGGCGACGAGGCCGATGATGGCGATCGCGGCGAGCGCGATCCAGAACCCGCGGCCCGGCCCGCTGCGCTTCGCAGCGCTCACCACTCCGGGGCGTCGTCCCCGTCCTCCGTCCACTCCCTTTCTTGCCATGATTCTCCCTGCTCGGCGCGTTTGATGGCTTCGTTGACGATGCGGCGGCTGTCCGCCACCTCGGGGGTGTCGTACGTCGCGCGAACCTCGTAGTGAAACAGCTCGCTCTTCACGTCGCCGATGAGGCGCGTCAGCTCGGCCGGGTTCGCCAGCAGGCGGCCTTCGGCGTCGAGCTCACGGATGCGGTCGGCGAGCGCGCGGAGCAGGTCTGCCAGGTTCCGGGCGCGTCCGTCGTCGTACGTCTGGTCCGACATTGTCGCCGTCTGGTCGGGAAGTGGACGGCGGGCGGTGGGCGTCGCTGCCGCCACCATGCCTCGCCGGAAAGCTAGATTGGTATCCGCATCCCGCAAGCAACGGGCGCGCATACGTGGGTCGTCGGTCTCGCGCAGGCCTCCGATACGCGACGGCGCGGGGCGTGCATTGGTCACGTGGCGGACTTGACCACGACTCCGCACGCCACCAGCATGCGGCCACCATGCGGCCACCGAGTCACCTGGTGTGCGCCGTCACCTTCGTACTACCCCGCACCGGGAAGGAGGGCTCCATCGACGCCGATCTGCTGCGCATCCCCGTGGGCCCGGGCTCCATCCACGTGGAGCGCTATGGCCATGGCGGCGCGCCCGTCGTGCTGCTGCACGGCTTCGGCACCTCGAGCTTCGTGTGGCGGAACATCGCCCCGGAGATCGCACTCGCCAATCGCACCGCCTTCGCCCTCGACCTCTTCGGCTACGGCGAGTCTGACCGTCCCTTCGATGCCGACTACGGCATCGCCTCGGAGACCGAGCTGGTGGACCGCGCCCTCACGGCGATGCGCCTCCCCAAGGCCACGGTCGTGGGACTCGATCTTGGCGGCGCCGTGGCGCTCCGGCTCGCCGCCACGCGGCCGGAGCGGGTCGAGCGGCTGCTGCTCGTCAATCCCATCGCCCTCGATGAGATCCCCGCGGGCGACATCACCTCGCTCCAGCGCAACACCGCCCGGTTCGCCATCCGCACCTCGCGCAGCATCCTCGGCGCGGCGCCCATCCTCGGCGAGGTGCTCCGCCGGAGCGTGGCGGACGAGGCGCACATGCCCGACAAGCTCGTGGCCCGCTACCTCGCGCCGTACGTCGGCGCCGAGGGGCTGGAGCACCTGCTCCTCCTCGCGCGCTCCATCGACGACGAGGACATGGACGACGTGGAGCTCGGCTCGCTTCCGCAGCCCACGTTGATCGTGTGGGGCGACCGGGACCCGTGGGTGGACGCGAAGTTTCCCGACAGGCTGGCAGACACGATACCCGGCAGCCGACTCGTCCGCCTCCCTGGCGTCGGGCGACTCGTACCGGAGGAAGACCCCGAGGCACTCGTTTCGCTGCTGCTCGAGTTCATCGGCGCGGCCGCGCTTCGCGGCTGACTCCGCGGCGCACCCATCGGGGGCCGATGAATCTGTCAGTTAAAAAGCCTGCAGAACGTTCCCGAAGTAGTTATATTGATATGTCATTCAACCCCGTACCCTGAATTCATGGCCAGATCGCAGCGCAATACGACGAATCGCCGGTATGCAGGACCCGCGGAGCCCTCGCCGTTCGAGCAGGCCCGCGACGAGCTCTTCCAGCACATCATGCGGTGCGGTGTCGT
>CAMLIU010000092.1 GCA_946479995.1 uncultured Gemmatimonadota bacterium
GGACGCCTACCTCGTCGGCCGCGCCATGGCCGAGGAAGGGAAGGCGAGCGGCATCAACGTCAACTTCGCGCCGGTGGTGGACGTCAACAACAATCCGTCCAACCCGGTGATCAACACCCGGTCCTTCGGCGAGGATCCGAAGCGCGTCGCCGAGCTCTCGGCGGCGTTCGTGAAGGGCACGCAGGACGCCGGCGCCATGGCGACGATCAAGCACTTCCCCGGCCACGGCGACACGGACGTGGATTCGCACGTCGGCCTGCCGATGGTGAGTGCGACGATGGCGCGGCTCGACACCGTGGAGCTCGTCCCCTTCCACGCCGGCGTGGACGCCGGCGCCGGCCTCGTGATGACGGCGCACATCGCGCTCCCCGCGGTGCAGGGAGACAGCACCACGCCGGCGACGCTCGCGCCGCGCATCATCACCGGGCTCCTCCGCGACAGCCTCGACTTCAGCGGTCTCGCCATCACCGACGCCATGACGATGGGCGGGATCGGGAAAGGCTACACCACCGAGGAGAGCTCCGTGCTCGCCGTGAAGGCCGGCGCCGACATCCTCCTCAAGCCCGGTGATCCGCACGCCGCCGTGGAGGCCCTCCTCGCTGCCGTGGAGCGGGGCGAGATCTCCCGCGCGCGCATCGACTCCAGCGTGCGGCGCGTGCTCGAGGTGAAGGCGCGCACCGGCGTCGCCTTCCAGCCGATCGTCTCGCTCGATCACCTGCGCGAGGTCGTGCACTCGCCGGAGCACGTCGCCCTCGCCGCCGGCATCGCCCGCCGCGCGATGACCCTGCTGCGCGACCGCGACAACCTCGTGCCGGTGGTGCGCGACTCGGCGCGCGGTCGCACCGTCCTCGTGCAGTACATGCCGGAGAGCGAGCTGCGCGCCGGCCGCGTCTTCGCGTCGCGCATTCGCGGCGCCCTGCGCGGCACGCGAGTGTTCAACGTGTCGCCCGCCACCGACTCCGCGACGCTCGCCTCCATCGCCTCCGCCGTGCACGGCGCCGACCGCGTCATCGTCGCCACCTACGTGCGCCGCATCGAGGGCGAGGGACGCTTCGCCATCCCGGCGCCGATCGCCGCGTTCATCGACTCGCTCGGCGCGCACGAGCCCACCACCGTCGTGTCGTTCGGCAACCCGTACCTCATCCGTCAGTTCCCGAGCGTGGGGAGCTACCTGGTGACCTATGGCGTGGCCGACGTGCTGGAGGGCGCCGCGGCCGACGCGCTGCTCGGCCGCGCGCCGATCACGGGGCGGGTGCCGGTGTCGCTGCCCGGATTCTTCACCCGCGGCGACGGGATCCAGCGCGGCGGGGCCACCGCCGCGCAGTAGCCGGCTGAGGCGTGGCACTGCCTCTGCGATGCAGGGGCGCATGAACGCCAAATCGCGTGTGATGCGCGCCACGATTCTCGTGAGCGCGCTCACCCTTCCAGTGTCCGCTGGCGGTGCGCAGCAGGCGCCTCCGTCGCCCGGCGTCCCGCAGCCGGTGATGTCCATGGGCCAGCCCCCGCGCTGGCAGCCCTACGGCGCCGCGCTCGCCGTCGGCGACCGCACCGGCAACGGGCCGGCGGGAAATGTGCTCCTCGGCGTGCATCACCCGATCATGAACCCCGTCGTCGGCCTCCTCGGCGTGTCGGGTGAGGCCTACGCCATCGGCGGCGGGGGGTTCGCCGGCGAGGGGATCCGCGCCCTCGCCACCTCGCCCCTCCTCGCGCTCGGCGTGGGGGCCGACTGGAACATCGAGCGCCGCCGCGTGGATTTCATGCTGTCCTACCAGACGGCCATCTTCCGCGGCGGCCTGCTCGGCCACGGCTCCATGCTGCGCCTCGACTGGCTCCCCACGCGAGGCCGCTCCTTCGCCGCGGGCATCACCGTGCCGCTCCTGCAGCCCTTCGCCGGCCGCACGCGTCCTCGGCATACCGATGCCGAGCTCCCCGATCCGATCGACCTCGGTGGTGCGCGGCGTGGTGCGCTCCCCGTGGCCGCGGACGCCGCGCTCGGCGACGTGGAGCACGCCATGGCGTCGCTCCAGGTCTACGACAACCTCTACCTCGTGCGCGACGTCGAGACGCTGCGTGCGAGCCCGAGCTTCGCCGACGCACAGCGCAACTACGAGCGCGGACTCGCCCGCGCCTTCGCGGCCGCGACCGGCGAATCCGCCGCCGGCCAGCGCATCGCCGCACGCGCGCGTGCCGCGCTGCTCGACGAGGTGCTCATCCCCTACGACTCCCTGTTCGGGCAGGTCAAGGACGAGCCCCAGGTCGCCGGCCTCACCGGCAACGCCCAGCACGCGCTGGAGCGCTGGCTGCGCGATTCGTCCGGCGTGTCCTCCGCGGCGCGCGACGCCGCGCTCCGCGTGAGCGCGCGCTGGCTCGCCATGGTGGAGCGCCTGCACGACCGCCTGCTGGACCGCTGGGACGACGATTCCCGCGAGGTCTGGCTCCCGTTGCAGCTCGCCTTGTCACTCGACCAGTACGACGACCAGGCGGAGGTGGACTCGCTGCTCACGCGCTTCGTGGGCCGGCCCTTCACCGACCACAACGCGCTCACGATGCTGCGCAGCACCGACCTCGCCCTCGAGATCGCGCGCACCATCTACGCCACGCGCGACTATCACGTGCTGTGGATCCACGACTTCACCGGACGTCGTGAGAAGACGGGCACGGTGGACAACGTGAGCTACGAGATGGTGGCCAACGCCTACCTCCCCGCGCTCACCGAGGCGGTCAAGCGCTACGACCAGACGGGGAAGATGCCCGTCTACATGATCATGCTCGACCAGTTCTTCTACGAGCCGCGCGACGGGCGCCTCTTCATGACGATGCTCGAGGATCCGCTCGGCGCATCCATGGACCTGCCGGGCGACAACGCCGAGCGGGTAGCGCACCTGCGGCAGCGCCAGGCCGAGCTTCGCGCGGCGGTCGCCGCCTCGGCACGGCTGCAGGCGGACGCGCGGCGGCACGGCGGCGACCGGTGGCTGCACGACCTGGTCAAGGTCAACGTCAACATCACGCACCCGTCGGACTTCTCGTTTCGCAGCATCTCCATCCTGCCCCCGCTGCCGTTCACGACGGACAACATCATGCGCGATCATCGCAAGATCGTGCTGTACGACCTGAACGAGGCCGACCCTTATGCCGGCGAGATGCTGCTCACCGGCATCGGCATCGGTGAGCACTACGCGAGCGACACGTGGGAGGACCGCGGCTTCCGGCTGCGCGGCCCCGCAACGCTCGAGGCGCGCGCCGCACTCCGGCGACTGCTCCTGGCAAACGGGTTCAAGGAAAGCGAGATCCCGCTGCCCCTGCAGGCCATGGCGAACCTTCCCGCCGCCGAGGAGCGCGCTGCGCTCGGCGACTACGTGGGGCGCGCGCTGCAGGTGCAGAACGAGGTGGGCTTCGGGTCCAAGCAGTCGTCGGTGGCGCGTGCACTGCTGTACGACCTCGCACAGCCAGGCAGCGTCGTCATCGTCCCCGACCCGCTCTGGCTGAGCGACCAGTGGGCCGGCATGCTCGCCGCCGCTGCGGCGCGTGGCGCGCGCGTGCACGTCATCGCGCCGGCGCTCGCCAATGCGCCGAGCCCGCAACCGCCCCTGATGGCGCTGTCGCATGACATCATGGCGCGGCTGCTCGAGATCCGCTCCACCCTCGCCGATCGCCTGCATACCAGCGGGGGGGAGCTGCGCGTCGGCATCTTCGCCGCGCAGGCCCACGCCGACGACGCCGACGGCAAGCGGCGCGAGGTGCGTGAAGGGCTCGACCGCGCCCCCTGGATCCGCGACCTGATCCCCTTCGACGCGCAGACGCTCGCCGTGCTCAACCAGGCCGAGGCGCAGACGGCGCGGTCGCTGCAGCGGGCACCGGACATCGCGGAGGACGAGCGCCGGCGCCCGCCGCAGCTCCACCAGAAGACCCAGGTCATCGCGCGCCCGGGCGCCATCGCCGCGCTGGTGCGACGGCCGGGCTGGGACAGGGTCGTCGCCCGCTCCATGGAAGTGCAGGCCGCGCAGTCGGCGGACTTCGCCCAGCAGCTCGGCTACGTGACCCCCGACGTGGACTCGCTCGCCACCCGCGCCACCGACGCCCTGCTCGGTAACTGGGAAGCGGACATCCCGGAAGCCGAGCGCAAGCGCGTGAGCTTCTACTTCACCCTCGGCACCCACAACCAGGACCCGCGCGGCATGATGCTCGACGGCGAGGCGACCTTCGTCGTTTCCGGGCTGCCGGCGGCGGCGGGACTGGTGGACCTCTACTACCTGATGGCGCGCAGCACGTGGGTGACCACGAAGCCCGAGCTCGACCGCCTGCTCCCGGAGCCGAGCGACTTCTGGCGCCGGATCGCGGCGATTGCGAGGGCGGCGCTTTGAGCAGTAACGACAACTGACGTACCGCGTACCACGTACATCGTATTGAGACCCAGGGGGCTGGCCATTCCAATGAGTGGCTGGCCCCTCTCGCGTTGCGCTCGGAGCCAGCGGGGCATCGGACCAACCCAGTTCACAGGTCCCAGTACGCGGTACGAGGTACGGTGTACTGCTTTTGTCGTTCGCATGTACCATCCGTACATTCCAGCACACCCCAAAACCAACTGTCGCATGCCCTCGTCCTTCGCCAATCGCGCCACTGTGGCGTTGCTGTTGTTCAGCACCGCCGCGCCGCTCGTGGCGCAGCAGCCGCATCCCGTCACCGCCGACGACTACACCCGCGCCGAGAAGTTCCTCGCGCCGTGGACCATGCCGCTCGTCTATGGCACGGGCGTGCGTCCCACCTGGCTGGCCAACGACCGGTTCTGGTACCGCACCACCACGCCTACGGGTTCGCAGTTCGTCGTCGTGGATCCGGCACGCGGCTCGCGCGCGCCGGCGTTCGACGCGGCCCGCATCGCCGCCGGTCTCTCGGCCGCCATCGGCCAGCGCTACGAGGCCACCGCGCTGCCGTTCACGACCTTCGAGTACACGCCGAGCGGCCTCGTTCGCGTCCGTGTCGGTCGGCGCACCTACGACTGCAACCAGGAGACGGGGCGCTGCGGCGAGGCGATGGACGTGCACGAGGAGATGCGCGCTCCCGACTCGCGCAACGGCGCTCCGCCGGTGAACGTGTCGCCCGACGGCAAGCGCGCCGCATTCATCCGCGACTACAACCTCTGGGTGCGTGACCTCGCCACCGGCACCGAGAAGCAGCTCACGCGTGACGGCGTCGAGCGCTTCGGCTATGCCACCGACAACGCCGGCTGGACCCACAGCGATCGCCCCATCCTCGTCTGGTCACCGGACTCGAGGAAGATCGCGACCTTCCAGCAGGACGAGCGCGGCGTCGGCAACATGTACCTCGTCGGCACGAGCGTCGGCCACCCGGAGCTGCAGGCCTGGCCGTACCCGCTGCCCGGGGACAGCATCATCACCACCATCCAGCGCGTCGTGATCGACGTCGACAACGGCAACGTGGTGCGCTTCCGGATGCCCGCCGACCAGCACCGCTCCACCCTCTGCGACGACATCTCCTGCCGCGGCGGCGACTGGACCGACGTGCAGTGGTATCCCGACGGCTCGCACGTCGCCTTCGTCTCCACCTCGCGCGACCACAAGAAGGAGACCTTCCGCATTGCCGACGCGAGCACTGGTGAAGTGCGCGACGTGTTCGAGGAGACCGTCCCCACGCAGTACGAGTCGGGCAACGGGAAGGCGAACTGGGTCGTGCTTCCCGCGTCGAACGAGGTGATCTGGTTCTCCGAGCGCGACGACTGGGGCCAGCTCTTCCTGTACGATCTCACCACCGGCAGGCTGAAGTCGAAGATCACCACCGCCGCCGGCAACGTCGTCCAGCTCCTCAACGTGGACCCGAAGTCGCGCACCCTCTGGTTCACCGGCGTCGGCCTCACCCCCGGGCGTGATCCGTACTTCCGCGGCCTCTATCGCATCGGCATGGACGGCAAGGGATTCGCGTCGCTCACGCCGGAGAACGCCGACCACGACGTCACGATGTCGCCCTCCGGCCGCTGGTTCGTGGACACGTACTCTACGCCCACCACGCCGCAGGTCACCGTGCTGCGTGACGCGGCGGGCAAGCTCATTGCCACCCTCGAGAAGGCCGACGCGTCGAAGCTGCTCGCCTCCGGCTGGAAGCCGCCGATGCCGATCACCGTCAAGGCGCGCGACGGCAAGACCGATCTCTACGGGCTGCTCTACACGCCGACCAGGCTCGACTCGACGAAGAAGTACCCGATCATCAACCACATCTACCCGGGTCCGCAGACGGGGAGCGTCGGTGGTCGCGGCTTCAGCCCGGCGCGCGGCGACAACCAGGCGCTCGCCGAGCTCGGCTTCATCGTCGTCGAGATCGACGGCATGGGTACGCCCTGGCGCTCGAAGAGCTTCCACGACGCCTACTACGGCGACATGGGCGACAATACCCTCCCCGACCAGGTGGCGGGGATGAAGGAGCTCGCGCGGCGCTACCGCTGGATCGACCTCGATCGCGCCGGCATCTGGGGCCACTCGGGGGGCGGCTTCGCCACCGCCGACGCGATGTTCCGCTATCCCGACTTCTTCAAGGTCG
>CAMLIU010000093.1 GCA_946479995.1 uncultured Gemmatimonadota bacterium
CCCTGCTGCAGCCGCTCGAACAGCCGCGTCGCCTCACGGGTCGGCGCGGCATCGAGCTCCGTGCGCATCCGGTCGGCGAAGCGCTGGTACACCCGCAGCGCCTGTGAGCGCTCGCCCAATCCGGCGTGGCAGCGCATCAGTGCGACGAGCGCATCCTCGTGCAGGTCGTCGCGCGCGAGCACGCGGCGATATGCCTCGGCCGCCTTCTCGTGGCGCTCGGCCGCGGCGTAGCGCGTGCCGAGCTCCATGAGGGAATCCACGTAGAGCCGCTGCAGCCGGTCGCGGTGCTCCAGGTGCCAGTCGCCCACCGGCTCGCCGTCCAGGAAGTCGCCGCGGTAGCGCGAGAGGCACGACGCGAGCATCTCGATCGCGCCTTCCTGCTGCCGCTTGAGCGCGAAGCGCGCCGCGGCGAGGTCGCGCTCGAAATCACGCGCGTCGAACTCGGCGAGCATCTCGGCGTTCACCTGGTAGCGGTCGCCGGTGAGCGTGATGCACTCCGCGTCGCCGAGCGCCTTGCGCAGGCGGTGCAGGGTGACGTGGAAGTTGTTGCGCACCTGCGCGGTGCTCGCGTCGGGCCAGAAGGCGAGCCCGACCTGCTCCTTGGTGCGACCGTCGGGGTGCATGAGGAGATAGACGAGCAGCTCCCGCGGCCGCGCCGAGCTCCACGCCGACGACGCCACCAGCTCGTCGCCCACGAACACCTGGAGCGGGCCGAGGGCGAGGACGCGGATCTTCCGCGTCGCGCTCGCCGGCCGGCGAGCCGCGACCACCGTCCCCGTCACGACGCGATGCTCGGTAGTGTGGCGCGCCGCTTCCGCGAGGGCGATGGACACCAGCTCGGCGGTGGTGCGGGCGCGTCCTTCGGCGTACAGGGTCTCGAAGCGCGGACCCAGCGAGGCGCGAAGCCGCTCGATGGCCTTCGCGCGCTCGGCCGGCACGATGCCCGGGAGGGCGACGGCGATCCGCTCGCGGTGCGCCTCGATGCCGGCGAGCAGGCGCACCGCGTCGGCGGCGTTGCGGCGCTGCTCGGCGACGAGGGCCACGGCATCGAGTGCGATCGCGGTGCCCCAGCCGTCGCCGATCGCGACCTCGATCTCGAGCGCCTCGGCGACCGCCTCGCATGCTTCACGCGTGCATCCGCGCGCCAGCTCCACGTGCGCCACGAGCGCAAGGCTGTGGCCGAGCGTCGTGGGCAGCGTGTAGTCGCGGCCGAGCTGCACGTTCGCGGCAGCGAGCTCGCGCGCGAGGTCGTGTTCACCCTGCGCGAGGGCGGCCCATGAACGCCAGAAGCGCGCGAAGATCCGGGCGATGTCGTTTCGCGGCGCGTCGCGCCTGAGGTCGAGCGCCTGGTCGAGCGTGGTGACGGCGCGCAGCACGTCGCCGCCCAGCAGCTGCGCCGCGCCCAGCTTGGCGAGGGCGACGCCCGCCGTCAGATCGTCGCTCGACGAACGGAGCAGGGGGAGGGCGTTCTCGAAGTGCTCGCACGACAGCGCGTAGTCGCCCTGTGCCAGGGCAATGAGCGCGCTGGTGACGAGGGCCCGGCCGCAATGGTGTGCCTCACCCTGATCGCGCTGGACCAGCGCGCGGTCGGTGAGCTGCCGCGCCTCGCGGAACTGGCCGAGCGCATACCAGAACCAGAAGAGCGCGCCGACGAACCGCAGCCCCGGCTCCGCGCACGGTGCGTACGATACGGCGCGCGCGCACGCGGCGCGGATGTTGTCGTGCTCGGTGACGAGGTGAGCGAAAATGTCCGGCGCGTTCGAGCCGCCCACCAGCGCCGGCTCGCACTTCTCCACGAACTCAAGGAAGTAGCGCGTGTGCCGCTCCATCATCGGGTCCAGCTCGCCGAGCTCGGCCAGGCGCTCGAGCCCGTACTGGCGCACCGTCTCCAGCAGCCGGTAGCGTACCGCGGCGTCGCCCGCTTCCATGATCACGAGCGACTTGTCCACCAGCGCCGACACGCCGTCCAGGATGTCATCGGCATCGAGCGGCTCGCTGGCACAGACGACTTCGGCCGCCTCGAGCGAGAAGCTTCCCGAGAACACGGCGAGGCGTGGCAGCAGGCGCTGCTCGCGCGCGCCGAGAAGCCCGAAGCTCCACTCCATCGTCGCGCGCAGGGTGCGGTGGCGCGGCAGCGCGGTACGCGTACCCGTGGTGAGCAGGCGGAAGGCATCGTCGAGCCGCCGGGCGATCTGCTCCGGCGAGAGCACACGCACACGCGCCGCGGCGAGCTCGATGGCGAGCGGGATGCCATCCAGCCGCCGGCAGATCTCGGTGATGGCGGCAGCGTTCGCCGGCGAGTGCGCGAACGCGGGCAGCGCCATCTGTGCGCGCTCGACGAACAGCTGCGTCGCATCGTTCGCGGCGAGCGGGGGGACCAGCCAGGCCGTCTCGCCGGCGACGGCGAGCGCTTCGCGGCTCGTGGCGAGGATGGCGAGCTGCGGACAGGCACGCAGCAGCGCGGTGGCCACGTCGGCGCAGGCGTCCACCACGTGCTCGCAGTTGTCGAGCACGAGGAGAAGGCGCGCCGGGCCGATGGCGCTCACCACGACGTCGAGCGGCGCCACCCCCGTACGCTCGGGCGCGCCGAGCACCGCCGCCACCTGGGGCACGAGGAACTGCGCGTCGTCGAGGAGCGAGAGGTCGACCCATGCCACCCGGTCGAATGACGCGGCCACCCGTTCGGCCGTGGCGCGGGCGAGCCGCGTCTTGCCGCTTCCGCCCGCGCCGGTGAGCGTGAGCAGCCGCGGCGTGCCCACCAGTCGCACGAGGTCGGCGAGCTCCCGCTCGCGGCCGACGAGACTCGTGAGGTGCACCGGCAGCTCGGGCGCGGCCGCTGGGGCGGCGGCGATACCCGGCAACTCGGACGGCGGCATCCTGAGGATGGTGCGGTGGGTCAGCGGCTGACGTTGGGCGGGACAGACTATACGGCCTCCCGCGCGTTCCATCAACCTACGGTCACTCATGCTGCCCGGTGTCGAGGAGAGCCAGGTCGAGGGCGGCGATGCCGAGCTGTTCCGGAACCACGACCGCGGCGCGCTCGATCCCCAGGGCATCCAGGAAATCGCGAAGCCAGGCGGCGGTGTCGGTCACCCCCTCCGGGACCTCAGGAGTGATGACGCGGCAGTGTGCGCTCAACAGCTCGGCGAGCGGGGGAGAGGCGCCCTCCGCACAGCCAGGGGCGCAGAGCACGACGACCGCGCGGCCCGAGCCCCGCCGGCGATAGCGAGTCGTCAGGTCGCCCACGCGTACCTCGGCCAGGGCCCCGGTGACCGGGGCGGGAGAAGACGGACTGGTCATGCGGCTGACGATGCCCCTCACCGCTTACCGGGTGCTTACTGGCGAGCGGGCCGCGCAGCAGGCGGCAGCGGTAAGCGGTGGCGTCGACCGCGTTAGGCAACCGGTAATCGGGGCCGATCATGATTCCCGCGTCGCCGGCCGCCACACGACGCGTGGTCGTGTCGAACCGGCGAGCGGCGAGAAGACCCAGGTCATCGCCGCCACCTGACCGCCGCCACTGCGGCCCTGAAGACCGGAGACGAATACCATGTCACGCTCGAGCATCCTCCTCACCGTGGGTTCGGCGATCGCACTCGCCCTCGCAGCATGCACCCAGCCCGCCGACACCCCCACCGCCACCGACGCCGCGATGTCCGGGACGATCAATGCCGCCAGCGCGTCGCAGGCCGCCGATCCTGGCGTGCACCGGCAGTACGGCACGCCGCAGAAGATCGGCAACGGCATGGTTCGCACGTACGTGGTGCTCGATCAGAAGCAGGGGGGCGCGCCCCTCGAGGTCGGCGTCGCGCTCAGCGAGGCCGCCATGGACGGCCTTCCCGCGCCGGTGCCGGGCACGATGAACATGCACATGTTCCTGCTCGACATGCCGGCGCAGAATCCCACACCGTACAAGTTCGTGCAGTTCGACTGGAACCCCATGGGCCACGAGCCGGCCGGCGTGTACGACCTGCCGCACTTCGACTTCCACTTCTATACCGTGTCGAAGGACGTGCGTGCGTCCATCCTGCCGAACGATCCGCAGTACGCACAGAAGGCGGCGAACTTCCCGGCGCCAGCGTTCCGCCCGCCGTTCTACATCGACGCGGCCACGCCGGCCGGCATCACCCCCGCCCAGGCAACCGTGCCGCAGATGGGGCTGCACTGGCTCGACGTCCGCTCCCCGGAGCTGCAGGGGATGGCGGGAAACCCGGCCGGGTTCAAGCCATTCACGAAGACGTTCATCTACGGCTCGTGGGACGGCCAGTACATCTTCGACGAGCCGATGATCACGCGCGCCTACCTCGTGGAGAAGCGCTCGGCCACCGAGGCAGCGGTGCGCGACGAGATCGTCCCCGTGCCCACGGCGCAGCGCTACAGCCCGGCCGGCTACTATCCCTCGGCGTATCGCATCGCGTGGGACGCGCAGGCGAAGGAGTATCGCGTGGCGCTGGTGCAGCTGAGCTGGCGCGACTGAGGTCGTTCGAGACGCGCACAGGGGTGACACTCCGGGCGGAGTGTCACCCCTGTGCGTTCACTACAGTGGCGTGGTGCGCGACTGCGGCATAACCTCAGCCCATGCCGGATCGACACGACCGGCTTCGCTCCCGACGAGATGACCGACTACCACGCCTCCATCACCTGGCAGCGCGACGGCGCGAAGTTCACCGACAACCGCTACCGCCGCCTGCACACATGGACGTTCGACGCGGGGCTCGAGGTGCCCGCCTCGGCATCGCCGCACTCGGTGCCGCTGCCGTACTCGGAGGCACGCGCCGTGGATCCCGAGGAGGCGCTGGTCGCCGCGGTGTCGAGCTGTCACATGCTCTGGTTCCTCTCCATCGCCGCGAAGCGTGGGTTCGTCGTCGAGCGCTACGCGGACAACCCGGTCGGCACACTCGGCACGAACGCGAGGGGAAAGGAGGCGATCACTGTGATCACGCTGCGGCCGGCGATCACGTTCGGTGGCGAGAAGCACCCGTCGCCGGGCGACATCGACGCGATCCATCACGAGGCGCACGAGGTGTGCTGCCTCGCCAACTCGGTCACGGCCGAGGTTCGCTGCGAGCCATCTCCTCCTTGAGGTCGGCCAGCGTGCGCCTCGCGCGCACCGCGGCATCGGTGCCGGGATGCCGATCGATCAGCCGCCGCAGCTCCACCATCGCGCGTCCCGGCTCGCCGAGCGGCCCGGCGAGCAGCTCGATGAGGCGATTCGTGGCGGCGATGTCGTCGCTCGCCGAGACGCCAGGAATGCGCTGGACCTCGCGTGCCAGCGCCGCGGCCCGCGCGGGATTCCCGGTGCGTGAGGCGTAGAGCGCGGCAGCGCGAAGCCGCGGCGCCGCAGCAAGCGGCCGCTCGGCGATGATCGCTTCGTAGGAGGCGAGCGCGTCGTCCACGAAACCGCGCATGACGAGCGACTCCTGATACGAGAACTGATCCTCGTACGGCGTGCTCGACCCGCTCATCATCACGCGATGGAAGCCGGCACCAGCGCCAGCGCTCAGCGTGAGACCGAGCCCCGCCGACAACGCGCCAGCGATTGCCGCCACGAGCAACACGCCGAGGGACAGGCGGTGCGCGATCAGCAGCCAGGCGCTGATGATGGTGCCGAACACCAGCAGACCGTACGCGAGGGCGCGAACGTCGTCTGCCGCAGCCGCCCCCTTCCGGTCGAACAGCGTCTGCTTGTACGGCTTCGGCTCTCCCGGCGAAGGCATCGTCATGCGCGCTCCATGTACGCGCCGTAGTGCGTGCGCGCGCAGTCGGGGCAGAGGCCGTGCGAGAACCGCACGGCAGAACGGTCGGCCACGTACTGCTCGAGCGCCTTCCAGGACTCGGACTCGTCCCGGATCGCCTTGCAGTGCATGCAGATGGGGATGAATCCCTGCAGTGCCTCGGTGAGCGTGGTGCCACGCGTCCGCTCGGCCGTGAGCTCCGCCTCGTACGACGCGCGGAAGAACAGCGCCAGCATCCCCACCCCCGCGCAAAGCTGCATCGTCCACGAGCTGAAGAAGAGCGCGCCAAGCCGCGGGTTGTCATCGCGCAGCAGCGGCATCACCGCCGAGAGCAGGGCGTAGCCGGCGAGGCCGAGTGCGGCGAGCGTCCGCTCGGCGCGGGGCAGCGGCGGGAAGGTGAGGAGGCGCCAGCTCGCGGCGAGCATGGTCACGGCCATCGCCCCGAGGTTGAGCGCGATCCCGCCCTGCGCTGAGAGGAAGGGGTCCACGAACTGCTTCGCGACGAGAAAGAGTGCCGCGGCGCCGAACACCAGTCGGGCGTCAACGCGTCGGCCGCGCAGCTCCTCGGCGCCAGCCAGCAGGCAGCCGGCCATGACGAGCCGGAGAAAGGCCGCCACGATGGACGGCCAGAGCACGGGCCACGGCGAGCCCCACGCCATCGTCCAGCCGAGCCGCAAGACGAGCAGCGCCCATGCGGCGGTCCAGTAGAGCAGGAACCGCTCGCGGCGCACGCGCGCCAGGTAGGCGAGGACGATGAAGCAGACGCCGGCGATCATGACCGGGACGCCGCTGCTCAGGAGTTGGTCGCGCATC